>NZ_JAKGBH010000018.1:0-89810 GCF_021532515.1 Pseudoalteromonas sp. PAST1
AGGATCTGTAATTGAATTAAAATGTTTCAGAAAAGTAGTGCTCATATTTATGCGACCAAGTAATTATTATGCCTTGATCTGATCACTACTTGCTCTATAAGTTCAATTTATAATGATCTTGCCGTGAGTGAATAACTGATAAAGTGATTATTAGATTAGCACTCCCACATTTTAAAAATTTATTTGGTACAATCAGCCTTTGATATGGCTAACAGATAGGTTTTCCTTAATGCATCCGCGAAATCGCCACTTTAATGGCTACGACTTTACTTTGCTATGTAAAGATACTCCTGCCCTAACACCTTATATAACGCAAACGCCAGCGGGCACTGATACCATTGATTTCACCAATGCGTTAGCAGTTAAAACCCTCAACCAAGCGTTATTAAAAAGCCATTATAAAATCGATTTTTGGGATTTACCCGACAACTACCTTTGCCCGCCAGTTCCTGGCAGAGTGGATTACATTCATCATTTGGCCGATTTATTAGCAAGCGATAGCCAAGGTCGTATTCCTACGGGTAAGCAAGTAAAAGTGCTTGATGTAGGCACGGGTGCAAATGTGATTTACCCGCTTACGGGTAATCACGAATATGGCTGGCACTTCACAGGCTCAGATATTGATGTATTGTCTGTTAAAATTGCTAAGCAAATTGTGCAATTTAACCGCCTCAAAATAAATGTTAAGCAGCAAAGTAACGCCAATAAAATGTTTACGGGCGTAATATCGAATAAAGATGTCTTTCATCTAACTTTATGCAACCCACCGTTTCATGCCAGCGAGCAACAGGCAAATGCAGGTACTGAACGTAAATGGAAAAACTTAAACAAAGCGCCACAAAAAGCGCTTAATTTTGGTGGCCGTCAAAACGAGCTTTGGTGTGAAGGCGGTGAACGCGAATTTATCAGTAAAATGTGTATTGAGAGCCAAGAGTTTGCAGAGCAATGTATTTGGTTTACATCACTTGTTTCAAAGTCTGACACTTTACCTCATATAAAAAAGTTACTCAGCACACTTGATGTGAAAGAAGTAAAAGTTATAAAAATGGCACAAGGCCAAAAAATAAGTCGCTTTATTGCTTGGAGCTATTTTGACCAAACCGACCGCGAAGCCATTCTTAACGAACTAGTATAAGGATAATAAAATGATCGACTTTCGTTCAGACACAGTTACAAAACCAACAGCAGCCATGCGCGCGGTCATGAATGACGCCCCAGTAGGTGACGACGTTTATGGTGACGACCCAAGCGTTAATCAGCTTGAACAATTTGCTGTTGAGCGCCATGGCTTCGAAAGCGCCCTTTATTGTAGCTCAGGTACGCAAGCCAATTTACTAGCATTAATGGCGCATTGTGAACGTGGCGACGAATACATTTGTGGTCAACAAGCGCATAACTACAAATTTGAGGGTGGCGGTGCCGCTGTATTAGGTTCTATTCAGCCGCAACCAATTGAAAATAATGCCGATGGCAGCATAGATTTAAACAAAGTTGTGGCTGCAATTAAAGCTGATGACTTTCACTTTGCTAGAACCAAACTACTTAGCTTAGAAAACACCATTGGTGGCAAAGTTCTCCCGCTAAGTTATCTTAAACAAGCTAGAGAGTGTGTTGATAAACATAACCTTGCTCTGCACTTAGACGGTGCCCGCGTGTATAACGCGGCGGTTAAGTTAGGTGTTGATATCACTGAGATCACCCAGTATTTTGATTCAGTGTCTATTTGCTTATCAAAAGGACTCGGTGCGCCGGTTGGCTCACTATTACTAGGTAGCAAAGCACTGATTGATAAAGCGCGCCGCTGGCGTAAAGTACTTGGTGGTGGTATGCGCCAAGCGGGTATGCTGGCAGCCGCTGGTCAGTATGCACTTGAGCATCACGTAACAAGACTTGCTGAAGATCACGATAACGCGGCGTATTTAGCAGAGCAATTAAACACGTTAGCTGGTTTTGATACATCACCTTTTCAAATCGATACCAACATTGTTTACGCAAACGTTGCCGAACATATCGACTTAAAAGCAGTGGCACATGCGCTAAAAGAACAAAATATGTTATTTTCGCCAGGAAAACCACTGCGATTAGTGACCCATTTAGGCGTCACTAAGCAAGATATTGATAGCTTTATCTCAGCATTAGCGGCCGAGATTTAACGCTTCTTTATAATGTTTGCGGCACACTGATACATACCGGTCGTTGCCGCCAATTTCTACCTGATTACCGTCTGCAATCGCATTGCCATGCTCATCGGTACGCAGTACATGATTAGCTTTACGACCACAATGACATACTGTTTTCAACTCAATTAGTTTGTCAGCCCATGCAAGTAAGTATTGTGAGCCACTAAATAACTCACCTCTAAAATCGTTACGTAAGCCATAACACAGCACTGGAATACCAAGCTCATCAACCACATCCGTTAATTGCATTACTTGGTCTTTTGATAAGAACTGGCATTCATCAACTAAAATACAATGGCGCTTTTGCTCTGCATTTAAAGATTTGATTAGCTCAAATACATCTTTCTCTGCATCAAAAATATGCGCATCAGCCTGTAAGCCAATACGTGAAGACACCTTGCCAACACCTGCTCTATCATCAATAGCCGCTGTTAAAATAACCGGTTCCATACCACGTTCGCGGTAGTTAAATGCAGATTGTAAAAGTGTGGTAGATTTGCCTGCATTCATTGCAGAATAATAAAAGTACAGCTGTGCCATGATGTTGCCCAAATTTTAAAGTCGCAATATGCTACCCTAATCGAACGACAACATCATCCTTTACCTTATTCTTTTGTCCCATAATGAGTGTTTTGTTCTGAGCTCATATTTTGCAACATTCTTGCATAAACCCCTGCCAATTTTTTACTAGCGAGCTGCTCCCAAACTAGGTTTGCATCTAGTTTATGCTTATAGAAAAACTCATTTGAAAAAGCCAAATATGCTATTGAGGTATTGATCGGTGGGAACAGTGGAGCAAGTTTAAATTGGTAGTACTGACTAAGATCGACTTTATTCTTAGAAATCTCACAAATCACAAGTGCTGCATCAGCATTTCCCTGAGCAACTCGTTCAATCGCAGTTTGTAGCGTAAATGTGTGCTCAATAAAAAACGCATCTTCACTTGCAGCATCACCAACAAAATGGCCATTAGCAACAGCTAACGAGAATGCTTTTGATTGAAATACCTCACGTGAATTCCACTTTGAATGAAAACGTCGTTTACCGATTAAACATTGGCTCAAAGATGCGAATGAATATTTATCGAGAGGTTTGCCCTGTTTATTAACAGGGAAAACAGCATAGTCACTTTTAAGCGCGTTAAAACCAGAAATAAATGCATCAACAGTGCCGTGCTTTATTGATGATATACATTCTTGCCAAGGCATTTGTTGGTATTGAAATTGAACTTCATCTATTGCGAGATCTAATTCCTTTAGAGTATTAATTTGTGCTTGGCTATTAATAATGGGGATTTCGTTTTTAGCATCGATAAACATCGGCGCTTTATTATGATCCGCCACACAAATTTTAATTAGTAAGGGAGACGCCTCTTTCGCATAACAAGTAAAAGTAAAAAACAACCCTGTACACAAAAATACTCTAGTAAAAAACAACATCACTGTCATAATAAGTTACTAATTTAGTTAAGCTTTAAATAGTGTAGAAGGCAATTTAACTTTTTACAAAATTCCTTCGTGTTTCAGTAACCACTCTTTTCTTTCAAGGCCACCCGCATAGCCTGTGAGTTTACCGTTTGCGCCAATAATCCGATGGCACGGTACAATAATGCTAATCGGGTTTTTACCATTTGCAGCGCCCACTGCACGCACCGCTTTTGGGTTATTAATGGCAAGTGCTATCTCTTGGTAACTCTTATTTTGACCAAACTCAACATCCATCAGCGCACGCCACACTTGCCTTTGAAAGTGGGTACCTTGGGTATCAAGGGGTACTGTAAAACGTGTACGCTCACCGTTAAAGTATTCATTAAGCTCACTTATACACATTAAAATGGGTGTAAGGGTGTGCTCATCAACAGCCTCTGTTTGCATCGTAACCACTGGGTAGAAGCCAACGTAACTGACACCTTTTGCTGTACTTTGAATGGTAATATCGCCAATGGGGCTTGGCATTATAACTTGTTGCATACTCATAATTGTTGCCATAGTTGAAAAGTTAAATATGAACGAAATGGTGCACAGTGCTCACTGTTAAATTCGCTTATTCCAGCGAGGGCTTTTTTAACCCCTAAGTCGCCCGCTAGTAAAATGTCGGGGTGGCTTTGACCGCGTAGCTTGGCGTAATTAACTGTCCACGGACCAATGCCTTTGAGCTCAAGCCAATTATCAAGCTCTTGATTCTCTGGGTTTTGCTGACAATAAGCACTTAAACGCCGTAGTGCATCTTTGCGTGATTGTGGCATTTTAAAAAAGTCGAGTTCAGAATTGGCAACCCAATCAGGGCTTGGAAAATAGTGGTTAGTACTTTGCTGATTAAATTCATTCACAAGCTGAGTTACGAGATTGTGAGCCGCAGTAACACTCACTTGCTGACCAAGAACCGCACGTATGCCCGCTTCATAGTCTGACCAAATTCCCGGCAAACGCAACCCAACACAAAGCGGCATTGCGCCTTTAAGCTCTGCATCTAAATGCTGTTCAATAGTTTGCGTGTCGGCGTCTAAATCAAGCACACGACGAATGTTATGGATCACTTGCTGTAAATAACGGGTGTTATCTATATCAATCGCCACTTTAAAATGGTTTTTATGCTCAACAAAATGCGCAGTGAATTGCCCTTGGCAATATTTGTCTTTAAAAGTACGACCATAGCTCGTTGCACTCAGCCATTCTAGGCCACTAATTAAACGGCGCTGCAAAAAGTCATGCAGTGCTTGCCAGTTATAAGGCGGCCTAAATGCCAGTGTTAAGGTTAGCGTGGCGCTTGGTTTTTTATCTGACTTGCGTAACTTTGAAGGAGCGATATTTAACTGCTTCAAAAAAGCATCATTAAAACGACGAATACTATTAAAGCCAGAAGCAAATGCGATATCTGCCACCGATAAATCTGTTTCTTGTAATAACTGCTTTGCAAAATTGCATTGGTTAAATAATCGATATTGGGTGATCGAGAGTCCAAAGTGTTGGTTAAACAAACGGCGTAAATAACGGCTCGACACCCCTAGCCTGTCTGCTAAAACCTCACAATCGTAGGCCTCACCTTTATCAATCAGTTGTTTTGCGCGTAATGCGGTGGTTTTAGTACCTAGCCAAGCTGGGCTATTCGGTGCACTATCTGGGCGACAGCGAATACATGGCCGAAAACCATCTTGCGCAGCTAAGTGCGCGTATTGGTAGTATTCAACGTTCTTTTCTTGTGCCGTTGGTGCGGGGCAAATGGGTCTGCAATAAATGCCAGTACTTTTTACCGCCACAAAAAACACCCCATCAAAGCGTGGGTCGCGGCTTTGCCTTGCTGTTTGCCATTGTTGGCTAGTCATAATTATTCTCGTTACACGCTAATACCGTTAGCTTAACTGAATATTATTTTTTGACTAGCCAGTTTCGGACCTTAACTATTTAAACAGCTATTTAACTGCGGCTAGATATCGGCGTTCAACTTCCGGCCAATTGATCACTTCGTAAAATGCCGCAATATATTCAGGGCGACGATTTTGATACTTCAAGTAATATGCATGCTCCCACACATCTAGCCCTAAAATAGGTATGTGATTTTGCATAAGTGGACTATCTTGATTGAAGCTACTTTCAACAATCAATTGGTTATTTTCATCAACACATAACCACGCCCAGCCACTGCCAAAGCGACTTACCGCTGCATTCGTAAATTGTTCTTTAAACTCATTAAAGCTACCGAATGCTTCAACAATTGCTGTATTTAATTCACCACTAGGCTGACCGCCGCCATTAGGAGACATAACTTGCCAAAATAATGAGTGATTATGATGGCCACCCACATGCTCTTGTACTGCTTTTTGTAAAGACTCAGGCATTGATGAAATAGTGCGTAGTAATGTTTCAGCATCTTGCTCAGAGTAATGGCTGCCCTCGAGTGCAGCATTCGCTTTATTGATATAGGTTTGATGATGCAAGGTGTGATGTATTTCCATGGTTTTCGCATCAATGTGCGGTTCAAGTGCATCATAGTCATAAGCTAAATCGGGTAATGTAAAAGGCATACTGATTCCTTATCGTTAATGTAATAACTGCGTTTTATGGGGATGGTCAGCTAATAGCTGGTTGATTCGGTTAATGAGTGTCGGAAATGCCGATGCCATGCTGGCAAACTTAACCAGCTCATAATAGGTTTTGTGATGATGGTGCAGCACCAAGATGCGAACCTGCTGCTCTGGGTGATTTAACAGCGCGCTTAATCGTTGATGAGCATGGCATAGCCAGGTGCAGGCTTTATCTGGTTTTTGCATGACTTTAAATGTGTCGGCAAGATTCAAAGTGGCAACAACAAATGCTGCAATACAATGCTCTAACGAGCGAGTTACCGAATGGTTGATTGGAAAATTAGAAAACTGTGCGAGTAGTGTTTCAGCGCAGCTGCTGGCAACCGTGTAATGATCACGCGCAGTAATAAGCTCACCAGATTCAAATGCTAAGTTGCCTTGATAAATTGCACTTTGCCAAGGGGCAAGCGCGTCATCAATGGCGTTCGAGGTTAACGGTGTGTGGCGTGTTGTTTGAGTCATAAAAATCACCTGCACTTATACCAATCATTCTATGTGTATTTAAACTACACATAGAAAAGATCAAATGCAAATGATTTTTATTTATATTGTTATTTGTTGATTTTAAGCTATAACAACATTACTTATTGATGCGCAAAGTCGATAAGCTCTTGGCCTGTTAGGCGGTAAATAATCCATTCGTTTTGCGGTTTAGCACCAATGCTGTCGTAAAAATCAATGGCTGGTTTATTCCAATCAAGTACCACCCACTCAAAGCGACCACAGTCTTTTTCGAGAGCTTGCTTAGCGAGATATTGCATAATTTGCTTACCAGCACCTTTACCACGGCTATCTGCACTGACGTAAAGATCTTCTAAATACAAACCATTTTTGCCAAGCCATGTAGAGTAATTATAAAAATACACGGCAAAACCAATTGGCGTGTCGCCGTCTAAACAAATAACACTGTGAGCTGTAGCACCTTCACTGAATAACGTTTTTAAAATAGCTTGCTCGTCTGTTTTAACTGCGTCGGGTTCTTTTTCGTAGATAGCAAGTTCGGTAATAAAATGTAGGATTGTTGCAGCATCACTTGCGACTGCCGGACGAATTGTAATTGCGTTACTCACTCTGTATTCCTTTTTTACATCATTATTGTAACGCCCAGTTTATAAGGGCTTTAGCATGGTGTAAACGCCCTTTACAGAAATACACGGCATTAAAAAGGGGCTACTAAAAGTTAGCCCCATATGCTTTATTTACTCATCGACTTATAAAGAACCGGAAGTACAAATAAAGTTAAAAAGGTAGCACTGACCAAGCCGCCAACAATAACCGTGGCAAGGGGCTTTTGTATTTCGGCGCCTATTCCTGTGCTAAGTAGCATTGGAATTAGCCCAAGCATTGAAGTAAGCGCGGTCATAAGTACGGGTCTAAGCCGTGAAACTGCGCCTTCAAATACTGCTTTATCTTTGCTATCTCCTGCACTAACCCTTTGATTAATGCTTTCGACCATCACCACACCATTCAATACCGCAACACCAAATAGTGTAATAAACCCTACTGAGCTGGGTACAGACAAGTATTGCCCAGAGACATACAATGCAATCACTCCCCCAATCACAGCCAAAGGAACATTGACAAGAATAAGTACCACTTGCGATAGGTTACTAAAGGCAAAATACAGCAATAACGCAATGAGTAATAAGGCTACTGGCACTACTATCATCAGCCGCTGCTGTGCCCGTTGCTGGTTTTCGAACTGCCCACCAATGGCTACACTGTAACCACTTGGTAGCTGTATTTTATCGGCTATGGCAGCGCGTATATCGGCAACTACAGAGCCCATATCTCGCCCCTGCACATTCGCTTGAATAACCACCCGCCTTTGAACATCATCGCGACGAACTTGTGGAGCGCCAGACTCTATTTGTACATCGGCCACATCCCCTACCCTAACAATGGCACCCGCTGGGGTTCGCAGTCGAAGATCAGCAACCACATTCGGGTTTTGCCGAAAGCTTTTTGCTATACGCACATAAATATCATAGCGCTCATTGGCATTAATGATTTGCCCTGCAGATTGCCCGCCAATACCGTGCTGAACTACATCCATCAAATCAGACACCGATAAACCAAAGCGCGACAATGCCAAACGGTTAGGTTTAACTATCAGCTGCGCTTCACCGCCTATTTGCTCCATAGCAACATCTTTAGCACCAGGTATTTGCTGAACTAGCTGCTCAATTTGTTGGCCTTTTTCAGTTAAAACGCCTAGGTCACTGCCGAATAATTTAATGGCCAATTGCGCTTTAACACCGGATAAAAGCTCATCGACTCGGGTTGCTATGGGCTGCGAAAAGTTAAACAAAAGCCCTGGGAACTGCTCAAGCTTGGCTTCCATTAGTTGCTGTAATTCGACCCGCGTTTTCGCGTTTACCCATTGCTCATGAGGTTTTAAGCCTAAATAGATTTCAATGTTATTAACCGGTTCAGGATCTCCCCCCACTTCAGCCCGACCGATCCGGCTCAGCGCATATTCCACCTCACTAAATTCAAGCAGCATGGCTTCAAGCTTTGGTGCAACTAAGATTGCCGTATCGAGACTTGCAGATGGAGCAAGTGTCACACGAAGGTTAATAGTGCCTTCTTCAAGCTCTGGCACAAATTCAGTACCCAACCTTGGAAGCATAATGGCCGCTACAATCAGTAATAACCCTGCTATAGCTAAAACGCTACGTTTAGCCTGCAATGCTTTTTGTAAAGCCCGTTGATAAAGCATATCGATAGGTTTTAACAGAATACTTTGCTTTACTGTCACGCCCTTGGCAAATAAGTACACGCACAGAGCTGGCACCACAACCAAGGCAACGATCACAGCGCTAATAATCGCAAGCATAATACTTACAGCCATTGGCTGAAATAACTTCGCCTCAACGCCTTCAAAGCTAAACAGCGGTAAAAATACCGTTAGTATGATCAAAGAGGCAAAAAAGATAGGCCGTGCGACTTCTTTTGCAGCAATAGCCACCAGCTGCGAAGAAGGCTTATGTTGATTATGTTTAAGCCCTAAGTGCCTAAATACATTCTCAACCATCACAACAGAGCCATCTACCAGCATACCGATTGCAACAGCAATCCCACCTAACGACATTAAGTTTGCCGACAAGCCAAGCCATGCCATTACACTCAGTGCTAAGCCTATCGAGATAGGGATCGACAACAACACCAAAAATGTTGCCCTTAAATCCAACAAAAATAGCGCTAATACAATGATAATAAATACAAAAGCTAAAAGCAGTGCGTCAATAACCGTTTGTACCGCTTGGCTTATAAGCTCTGCTTGGTCGTAAATGGCTTTAAATTCAACCCCTTTTGGCAGTGCTTGATTTATCATCTCGACACGCGCGTTAATGCCATCAATCGTTTGCTTGGTATTAGCGCCCATTCGCTTGAGCACTATACCAGTCACCACTTCACCACGATTGACTATTTCGCCTTGTTCATTGCGTTTAGATAAGGTGACAGCGCCTTGGCGAATTTCACTACCAAGCTCAACATTCGCAACATCAGCCACTTGAACAACCGTCCCATCAATGGTTTTGATAGGTGTTTGTGCAATCTCAGCAAGCCCTTTTTCGCCTGGGGTAAACCAACCTGTACCACGAATAACAAGCTGCTCTTGACCACGGTTCATATACCAGCCACCCACATTACTGTTGTTAGCATCTAGTGCGTTACTAACATCTTGCTGTGTTAAGTCATAAGCAAGGAGCTTATTGGGGTTTATGTTCACTTGATACTGCTTTACCTCACCGCCAAATGACAGAATATCGGTCACACCATCAATAGGTAATATAAGTAATTTAACCACCCAATCATTCAAACTACGCAATGCCATGCTATCTATGTTGGCATCTGGCTTTGCTTCAAGTAAATACTGATAGACTTGTCCAAGTCCTGATGTATTAGGGCCCATGGTTGGCATACCCACACCATCTGGGATCAACTCTTTAGCAGACTGCAAACGTTCAAAAACCAGTTGCCTAGCAAAGTAAATATCGACGCCTTCTTTAAACACCACAGTGACGCCCGATAACCCTGTTTTAGAAATAGAACGCACCTGCTCTACATCGGGCAGCGCATACATAACCGCTTCTATCGGGTATGTGATCAGCTGCTCTACTTCTTCAGCCGCAAGCCCTGGCGCTTCGGTATTCACTGCAACTTGCACATTCGTCACATCAGGAAAGGCGTCTAAATTAAGTTTTGGGATCATAAATGCACTCACTGCAATCGCTGCAAGCAAGGCCAATACAACCAGTAAACGGTTCTTTATCACCGCCTCTATTAATAAATTAAACATGTATCACCTCTAGTGGTTATGCGGATCAAATCCGCCTTTAGCTAGCTGTGATACAATAAAAAAAGCACCTTGGGTGACAACTTCAAGCCCGGCTTTAATACCTAACACTTCGCGATAATCACCAAAACGTCTGCCAAGGGTTACTTCTTGGGCAGCAAAGCCACCATCGTCATCAACGACAAATAACTGCCAGTCACCATCTGCACTGCGTGTTAATGCGTTTTCAGGTACGGCAAGTACCTCTTGGTCTGTTTCAAAATGAAAATACACATCCGCAAACATGCCTGAGTGCAAACTATGCTGGGTGTTTTTTACCTCGAGCCTAACGGTTCGTGAACGTGTTTGTTCATCAATGGTATGTGCTTCTTGAATAACCCTTGCTTGATAGCGATTGCCGTTAACTTCTAAAAGCGCCGTAGAGCCATTACTGATAGTACGGTCTTGATTAGCTGAAAGCTGAGCAGCAACCCAAAGCGCAGATTCATCGGCTATTAGCATCAGCTCAATCCCCGAATCTACTCGCTGACCTTGGGCAAAGTTATCGGTTAAAACAGCCCCCGATGTTTGTGCAAATAAGGTGTATTCACCGAGTTTTTCTGGGCTTATGGTGAGTGTTTGTGCAATAGCTTGTTTTGATAAACCAAAGGCAACTAACCGGCTATAAGCCACTTCATATTCGGCTTTGGCAGTTAAGATTTGTTTTTCGCTGACTGTGCCTGCGGTCATTTTAGTAACGCGTTGCCACTCGGCTTCTGCTAATCTAAATTCTGTTTGCTGGCTAGCCACTTCGCCACTAAATAAAGTGACTAAAGAGTCTCCTTTATTTACATGCTGCCCTAATAAGGCATGGCGTTTTACAACGATAGAATCAACGCGCGGTGACACCACATAACTGGCGTAGCCATTGGCTTTTATTTCGCCCGGTGCATACAAGGTTTGCTTGTGTTTTTTCAGTACAAGGCGTTCTACTTTGATATTAGCGAGTTGCTGTTGCTGCTCAGTTAAACTGACTTCATTAGCATGCTAAGCTTGCTCATTTTCTTGGTGGTAATGCGCTTGCTCTGTCGCATAAATATTTGTCACAGTCATATAGCATACGCACAGCAATGCATAACGCATAAAATTTCTTAAATACATAGAGTGTCTCTTACTTAAAATGGGCTAAGCCCAACTAAAATCTAAAAAAGGTTTTGGATTAAGTAAGAGCTAAAATAGGTGGGCGATGTAGCGGTGCTAAGTCAGCCGATTTGAAGTTGAAATCAAGTGATTCAATTTTAGCGAAATAAACATCAGTAGGTTCAGACAATTGCAGCGAATCGACAAACGCAGGGCTGTGACAAACATGACAATGGCCTTTCTCGGCTGAGTCAGACAACTGTTTGCTAAGCTCGGCATGCTCTGATTGATGTAACTGGTGATCGCCATTGGCTGCGCAATGGGCTTCAAGGTCAATTTCTTCTGATAACAGTACCGAGGTGTGATTAAACGCAGCATTATGATCGGCCACATCAAAGCTATCCAGCAGTGGCTGGAGCAATAATACGCTAATCAAAATAATAAATGCAGCTTTCACATTGAGCCTAAAAATTAGAACTAAAAATTGGTACAACGGCGCTAAATTAACAAATCCACCGGCATTTGAACAGTAAATTATAATCTGTACACGACAAATCATTACAAACATTTCAATACCACGGCACGCATGGTATAAAAATAAAGCAAATCAATAACTCGGTATTTTTATGGGACACGGACACCACCACCATCATCACGATACAAATAACCAAAGCACCCGCCAACTCATGCTGGCAGTTGCAATCAATGTGTTATTAACTGTTGCGCAGGTGATTGGCGGCCTTGTTTCTGGCAGCTTATCGTTAATTGCTGATGCACTGCATAATTTAAGTGATGCCTCGTCGTTATTCATTGCCCTAATCGCCCGAAAAATTGGTGCCAAACCTGCCAATGATCGTTATCAATACGGTTATAAACGCGCTGAAATTTTAGCAACCTTATTTAATAGTTTAAGTTTAATTGTGATTGGTGGTTACTTAATTGTTGAAGCTATCTCCAACTATTTAAACCCTGAGCCCATTGATGGTTGGATCATCATTTGGGTTGCGGGTTTTGCGCTAGTTGTTGACCTTGTCACCGCCCTTTTAACTTACAAAGCAGGTGCTAAAGACAGTATGAATATTCGTGCTGCGTTTATACATAATGTGTCTGATGCATTAGCTTCAGTGGTGGTGATCATAGCAGGTACCTTAATTATTCTTTATCAATGGTATATTGTTGATTTAATTGCCACTATGCTGATTTCTTTGTATGTCATTTACCATGGTGTTTTGCTGTTAATAGCGAGCAGTAAAATATTGATGCAGGCAGCCCCTGATAATTTTGCTTTAACAGCAGCTATTACTGAGCTCAAAACCCAATTTGCAATTACTGATATTGATTATCTCAAAACGTGGCAAATAGACGATCATCACGTTCATTGCGAGCTAAAGTTTAGTGCCAAGCACAACATCAATAACGATGAAATACGTCACTTTTTGCATGATAACTTTGCAATTGAAAGCTGCACCATTGAACAAGTTTTAGTGTAAATGTTACGCGTTATCATTTACTATTCAGTTTTGTTTTGACAGCAAACTGAAGGAACAAACCTTGTTGAAGTTGTGGTTACGTCGTACGCATTTATTGCTTGCCTTAGTAAGCGGTTTATTTTTGATTTGTTTAAGTTTGACCGGTGCGTTGCTTATTTACGCAAAAGACATTCAATACCTTACTCAAAGCGATAAATGGACTGTAACACCAGCGGCTTCAGCACTTGATTTTGATAGCCTCATAAAACATATTTCAGCTTCAACTAAACAACCGGTTACCCTGTTAATGCCTGAGCAGCGCAGTGATCTTGCCTGGCAATTACAGTTAGCTAATAACCGCTATGTCAGTGTTAACCCATACAATGGTCAAGTTCTACATGAGTACGATTACTACAGCACGATTTATGGTTTTACCATGGCTTTGCACCGCTGGTTGCTTTATGAAGATGCCGATAAGAACCGCCCGCTAAGAAATTGGGTTTCGGTATGTGCTCTAATACTCATTTTTGAGATTCTGCTTGGCTTTTATATTTGGGTTAAGCCAAAAAATCGTATTAAACGTTTGGCTATTAAGCGTAAAGCAAAATTCAGAGTGTTAATGTATCAGCTACATACCGTTCTGGGTGTGTATTTTTTAATTCCACTCATTTTAATCGCTTACACAGGTATGGCGTTTAACTGGAAGCCACAAACCAAAGCCGTATTAGAATTTGTGATGCAAGGCACTGTTGAAGAGAGACCTAAACCGCCAGCCGTTATTCCCCCTTTAGCGGACACGCCTTTACAAGTGCAAAAAGCGTTTGAAAACGCACAAACTGTATTTCCTGAGGGTAAGTTATTTAGAATTTATTTACCGAAAAAACCAACTGATAACATAGGTTTTAGAATAGAGAACCCGGGTGAAAGCCATGCCTATAGTTGGGTATGGGCGAACCCATATTCAGCAGATATTGTTGCAAGCTATGATGCCAGCCAAAGCTCATGGACCACGCAAACATGGAACTTTAAATATAAGTTTCATATTGGTGATTTTGCAGGCTCTATCGTGCAATTACTGTGGTTACTATTTGCTTTATCACCGTTGTTTTTCACGATTTCAGGTGTTTACTTTTGGTACAAACGGCATTACAAATAAACAACCATTACTAAACATACCATTCGCCATGAATAATGAGCTCAAAAATGCCTTTAACACCGAAATGATATTGGCTAGAACTAGTTATGAGAAAGCAGATTACACAACCGCCTTTTATCACTTAGAGCGGGCTCATATTCTCGGTCAAAGCTATATTATTCCGCACACTTACTCACATTGGTGGATGTGTAAAATTGGTTTTAAAACCCATAATACCAAGGAAATAATTGGCCAATTTGTTCGTATGGCTGCTTCAATTGTATTTTCGCGTATTTGGGTACCACTCGGTAACACCGGCGGCACTAATGTTAGCCCTTTCAAACCAATGCCTATACCTGACGACTTAAAACGCTTTTTAAACTAAAAATACATCTTTCTTCTTGCTAAACCTAATAGCTATTTGCTTAATAACTAATTTAAAAAGTAGGTACAAAACAACACAGTTAATTATTGCAAACAATTATCATTAGCCTTGCCTTTACACTTCTTTACATTTAGACTGCCGCACAATCACATAATAAATACCGATTTAACAAGGACAAGCATGTTAAAAACCTCACTTACTCTGGTCGCTCTTGCAATTAGCGGCCAATCATTTGCTGATAATGCCATCAATAAAAAACTTACCGCAGAAGAAATGGAACACGTTGTTGTATCGGGCAGCCGTGTATTTGAAAGCATTGATGAAGTACCCGCTTCTGTCACGATTATTAGCCAAAAGCAAATTGAAGAGCATTTAAAAGTTAATCCAGAACTACAAAGCTTACTTGCGCAAATGGTACCTGGTCTTGCACCTGATACAGGTAGTTCGAGTAATACAGGTCAGAGTTTACGTGGCCGTGCACCACTTGTGATGATTGATGGTGTGCCACAATCTACACCACTCAGAAACGGCTCGTTAGGGGTCAAAACACTCGACCCAAGTGCCATTGCACGTATTGAAGTGATCAAAGGGGCTACCTCTGTTTATGGAAATGGTGCATCGGGCGGTATTATTAACTACATCACAAAACAAGCAACAAGTGATGGTCAGCCTGAAGGTGAAATTAGCCTATCTTCACGCTTTAGTGCAGTAAAACTTGAAGAAAGCGCTGGTGCCCGTGTCTCTGCAGCGATTAACGGCCGAGCTGATAAAGTTAGCTACTTATTTACCGCAAGTTACGAAGAAAATGGTGTTCAACGTGACGCAGAAGGCGATATTCTTGGCTTACAATATGGTTTATCTGATGCAGTAACCGAAAACTACTTCACCAAACTAGGTTATGATTTTGACGATGAGAAGCAACTGCAATTTAGCTATAACTACTTTAGCTCTCAACAAAAAACCGATTTAGGTGACGTAGTTGGTAACCTAAACGATGGCGAAAAAACCTATGCCATTCATGTACCTAAAGAGCTGCAAAAGAAAGGTAAACCACAAGGCCCAGATGGTAACGAAAACATTACCTTAAAATACACAGACTATGCCCTGTTTACTAATACCCAAATGACGCTCGATCTTTACATGCAAGACATCGAGAACGTGTTTTTCTTTTCTACCAACCTAGCTAACCCAGACGAAGGCTACGAAGGCGGCCAATCAATTATTCGCTCTGAAAAGAAAGGGGCGCGCGCTACCTTTAATACCCTTGTTGATTTTGACAATGTTGAAGCTACCTTCATTTATGGCCTAGATGCACTGAATGATGTGACGTCTCAGCCACTTGTAGATGGCCGTGTTTGGGTACCAGAAATGGATATGGAAAGCCTTGCTGGCTTTTTACAAACAAAATGGGTTATCAATAATGATTTAGTTATTAAAGCGGGTGTGCGCCAAGAGAGCATTGATTTAACCGTTGATGACTATGAAACCTTAAAGCTTTGCCGCTCAGAAACACAGTGCTCAGTGCCGCTTAGTGTAAAGGGTGACACCATAGATTATGATGCAACCACTTATAATGTAGGTGTGAAATACAATTTACTTGAGGCCTTCAGCCCGTTTGCCAATTATTCACAAGGCTCTGATATCTCAGATATTGGCCGCCTATTACGTGCAGCAACGGTAAATGATATTGGCTTAATTCAAACAGAAGCATCAATCATAGATAACTATGAGATTGGTTTTACCTCGCAGTTTGATGACTTACGTTTTGAATTTGCTGCTTACCGCAGTACATCAGAGTTTGGCACCACAAACAGCTTTAATGAAGTAACCGGTGTGTATGAGCCGGTACGTGCACCGCAAGAGATTTGGGGTTACGAAACATTAGTTGATTATAAAATTAACCCAACTCTAAAACTGGTTGCAACTTACAGCTATGTTGAAGGTAAAAACACCGAAGACGACATTTACTTAGGTTCGCGCCAAATAAGCCCACCAAAAGGCACTGCTAACTTAAACTGGCAGCCTAATGATGAATTATCACTGACGGTGAGTTATTTATATGTGGGTTCACGCAAACGCTTTGAACCAAATGCAGACGGCGACTATGTTGGCGACCAAGGGCCAATTAGCAGCTACAACCTGTTCAACCTAAGCGGTCGCTATAACTTTAGCGATAACTGGCAAGCGTTTATGGGGGTAGAAAACCTATTTAACAATGATTACTACCCTGCCCGTGCCCAGTCATACACCTACGGTGGCTATAACATTAAAGGTTTAGGTACCACTGTGACACTTGGTGCAACCTATAGTTTCTAAATTAAACTTTGTTTAGAACAACAAGCCCTTCTTAGTAAGGGCTTTTTTCATTTAAGAATAGAAACGATAAACTGTTCATTTATCAACCATTAACGCAAACTTAAACGAGAATCACAATCAATAGTAAACAACTGATTTACAAAGGAAAAAGTTTGCAATCTTGTTTTTATATACTACAATTACCGCAACTTGGAATTTGAGGACAGCATTATGAAAGGTAACCAAAAAGTCATCGATAGTTTTAACAAACTACTCGCAAACGAATTAGCTGCTATAGATCAATACTTTATTCATTCTCGTATGTATGACGATTGGGGCCTAAATAAGCTGTATGAGCGCCTTAACCACGAAATGGAAGAAGAAAAAGATCACGCTGATTGGTTGATCAAACGTATTCTGTTTTTAGAAGGCGTACCAAACATGACTAAGCGTCGTGACCTTTTAATTGGCTCAGACGTAAAGAGCATGATGCAAAATGACCTTACACTTGAGCTAGAAGTGGTTGACTGTGTTAAAGAAGCCATTGCCATCTGTGAACAAGAAAAAGACTATCAATCACGTGAAGTGCTTGAGAAGCTATTGTTTGATACAGAAGAAGATCATGTTTACTGGTTAGAACAACAGCTTGGTCTAATCGACAAAATTGGTAGCCAAAACTACCATCAATCTCAAATGGGCGAATAGAGGCTAATTGTATGAAAGGTGATAAAAGCGTCATTGCTGCACTTAATAAAGTATTAGCGAATGAATTAGTAGGTATTAACCAATACTTTTTACACGCTCGTATGTTTAAAGATTTTGGTTTTTCAAAATTAGACAAAGCTGATTACAAAGTATCTATTCAAAAAATGAAAAACGCCGACCGTTTAATTGAGCGTATTTTGTTTTTAGAAGGTTTACCAAATTTACAAGATTTAGGCCGCCTACGTATAGGTGAAAACTCTGAAGAAATGATCGAAGCGAATATGAGCTTTGAACTTGATTCATTACCTGATCTTAAAGCGGCAATTAAACTTGCTGAAGAGAAAAAAGATTACATCAGCCGTGAAGCGCTAGATAACATCTTAAATGAGCAAGAAGAACAGATTGATTGGCTTGAAACACAGCAGCAGTTAATCAAAACCGCAGGGCTTGAGAATTACCTGCAATCTCAAATGTAATTTGCTAAAACTTAAAAAAGCAGCCTAGGCTGCTTTTTTTATGGCTAAAATTTGTGATTAATCGTCTTCGCGATCAATGATTGACACTTTATTACTTAAAATTAAAGAATTAGGAATTAAATGCACCGCTCCCTCGCCTTTAATTGTGATATAGCGCAAATTAAGATCAATCACAGTGCCCTTTGAGTTACTCACTTCAATGTAATTACCAAGCTTAATGGGTTTATAAAGCACAATCATGACACCTGCGACTAGGTTTGAAATAGCATCCTTCAACGCAAAACCCAAAGCAAAGCCTGTTAGGCCTAAGCCAGCAACTAACGCGGCTACGTCAAAACCCAGTTTCGATAACGCCAGCACAATACCAATGAATAATAAAATAGCGCGCTGCGAGTTAGAAATCAGCCGAAAAGTTTCAAGAGCGGTTGAATCAAAGCGACGTTGAAACTGTTTAATAGCGCGGTCAATAATAAGGCTTGCTATATAAAAAGCAGCAAGCACTAAAAATGCTTGAATAAATTGGCTAGTCATAGAATTATCAGTTAAAAAATAAAGCCATCATAGGCTTAAAATTGTGTGAGGGAAACTATTATTGCTTTTCAAACACACAAGACACGTCAGGTTTACTCAGCGTGTAAGTAATATCGGCATTATCTTTAAAACGCAGATCTTCTGTTGTTGAACCGTTGTCGCCTTCATTATCACAGCGAAAATAGCGCTTAGTTCTAACAATGCCATTTACAAAGTATTTTAACTTCGAACTGACAACACAGTAGTTAGGGATCTTCTTCACCTGGGTTCCGTTATGTAAGTCACTAAAGTCGATTAACGTTCCTAACCTAAAGCCTTGCGTAGGTTCTTTTATCAATGCAAAGGATGCGTTTTGGCAAACCGCATCGCTACCCTCTTTTACTTTATAATTGCCTTGTTTATCTTTTATCAAAGCCAAAAACTGCGTTTTATTGCTTGGCTTTACATCAAGCAAAGCACTTGCATAAGACGATGTTGAAAACAAAAAAAACACTAAACAAAAGTAATATCTCATTGAAAATCCATAAACTTATAGACACTTAACTAGCATAGCATGCTGATTATGGTTGGTGAATTAATTACCTACTAGTTAATACGACTAAAACATGAAATTAGTTCTGTGATTTAACTTCTCATAGGAAACAAAGCTGTTTATATGCTATAAATTTTAAAGTGACATCTTTGGAGGGAATCTTATGAAATTAATCAAACTAATTACCTTAACGACATTTCTTGCTTTAACAAGCATGCAAAGCCTGGCGAGTGATGACGAATGGAAATCGATTGCCGAGAAAAAGGTAAGCTACAAAAGCGAAACCGATACTGTTAACCCAATCACTAGCAGTCGTTACAGCCATATTAAAATTAAATGTACTCATGGCACAGTGAATCTTAAGAAAATTAAAGTTATTATGAATACCGGTGAAGAAAAGGTGTTTGATAACCTTGGTGTTTTAACCAAAGGAATGTCATCACGTAGCTTAAGTTTACCTGACAAAAACGACGCCAAACTCGATAAAATCAAACTTGAATATGAATCGGTAGGCAGCACAGCCCTGAGTATGGCAGGTGTAACCGAAAAAGCCGAAGTCGAAATTCTCGCGAAAAAAGCTAAGAAAGATGATTAAAGTTGCGAGTCAATGATCTTTGAGACCATGCACCTTAAGTAGCAGCAGCTTTATACTGCTACTTTTTAAATACAAACGCGCGAAACACGTTTCACGCCTTCGAGTGCCCATGTAGGTCGTCATTTATGGCGACAAAAACCGTGGAAATTTTCACGTAGGAACGGCTTCAGCCGTGAACCTTAGATGTTCGGCGTTAAAACGCCTCCTAAACGATGCGCTATTTAATATTTTTTGGCAATAAAAAAGGCCATGTTGCGCTTACAACATGGCCTTTTTGCATTGACACAACTTAGAAATCTAAGTTTGATAAAACGTCATCATCAACGTTATTAGACAAGGTCACTTTAAGTTTAGGGGTACGAGCCATTTCACGTTTAATCGCAAAATTAGCTTCTTCGTTACGCGCCCAACTACGACGAGCAATACCGTTGTTTACATCAAATAAGAGCATAGATTTCAAACGACGCTCGGCAGCTTCACTACCATCGAGTAGCATACCAAAACCGCCGTTGATCACTTCGCCCCAGCCAACACCGCCACCGTTGTGGATAGATACCCAAGTAGCACCGCGGAAACCATCACCAATTACATTGTGAATCGCCATATCTGCTGTGAAGCGGCTACCATCATAAATGTTTGATGTTTCACGGAAAGGTGAATCAGTACCACTTACATCGTGGTGGTCACGCCCAAGAACAACCGGACCAATTTCGCCACGATTAATAGCATCATTAAACGCTTTAGCAATTTCAGCGCGGCCTTGTGCATCGGCATATAAAATACGAGCTTGCGAACCAACAACCAGTTTGTTTTGCTTCGCATCTTTGATCCATGTGATGTTGTCTTGCATTTGCTGTTGGATCTCTTCAGGCGAGTCTGCCATGATTTTATTTAAAACGTCTGCAGCAATCGCATCTGTTTTATCAAGATCTTCAGGTTTACCTGACGTACATACCCAGCGGAACGGGCCAAAGCCGTAGTCAAAACACATTGGGCCAAGAATATCTTGTACATAAGATGGGTATTTAAAATCAATCCCATTTTCAGCCATTACATCGCCACCAGCGCGTGATGCTTCTAGCAAGAACGCATTACCGTAATCAAAGAAGTAAGTACCTTTTGCCGTGTGTTTGTTAACAGCATCGGCGTGGCGTTTAAGCGTCGCTTGTACTTTTTCTTTAAATACTTCTGGCTCTTCACGGATTAAACGATTTGACTCTTCATAGCTGATATCAACCGGGTAGTAACCGCCTGACCATGGGTTATGAAGTGAAGTTTGGTCTGAACCTAAGTGAATGAAAATATCTTCAGCTAAGAAGCTTTCCCATACATCAACCACGTTACCGATAAAGGCAATTGAAACCACTTCTTCATTTTGTTGAGCCGTACGTACACGCTCAACAAGCTCTGGCATGTTATCAATTAGCTCATCAACCCAACCTTGTTGATGACGCTTAATAGCCGCCTTAGGGTTAACCTCAGCACATACGGTGATACAGTTAGCAATGTTACCCGCTTTAGGCTGAGCACCACTCATACCGCCTAAACCAGCAGTTAAGAAGATCTTACCTTTTGGTGATTCGCCTTTTTCGAGCACTTTACGGAACGCATTCATTACCGTAATGGTTGTACCGTGAACAATACCTTGTGGGCCAATGTACATAAATGAACCCGCAGTCATTTGACCGTATTGAGTTACACCCAGTGCATTGAATTTTTCCCAGTCATCCGGCTTCGAATAGTTCGGGATCATCATACCGTTCGTTACAACCACGCGCGGTGCTTCAACTGATGATGGAAA
Organism: Pseudoalteromonas sp. PAST1; assembly: GCF_021532515.1. Lineage (NCBI taxonomy): Bacteria > Pseudomonadati > Pseudomonadota > Gammaproteobacteria > Alteromonadales > Pseudoalteromonadaceae > Pseudoalteromonas > Pseudoalteromonas sp. PAST1. The sequence continues at coordinate 21,608 of NZ_JAKGBH010000018.1, forward strand.
TAACCCCATAGGGTGACCCGAGTACATGTGTAGCGTTTGGTCTTCTTCCATTTCGCTTAAGTACTTCATAGTTAATAAGTACTGCGCCCAGTTTTGGAATACCGCACCGTTACCACCGTAAGTGATTAGCTCTTCAGGATGCTGTGCTACTGCAGGATCAAGGTTATTGTCGATCATTAACATGATAGCGGCAGCTTGTTCGCATTTAGCCGGGTAATCACTGATTGAGCGCGCTTTAAGCTCATAGTTAGGCTTAAAGCGATACATGTAAATACGGCCAAATTGCTTAAGCTCTGCGGCAAATTCAGCGGCTAATTCTTTGTGCCATTCTTTAGGGAAATAACGCAATGCGTTACGAATCGCTAATTGCTTTTCGTCAGCCGATAAAATGTCTTTACGTTTTGGAGCACGGTTTGCATCACTTGGATACGGTTTTGGCTCTGGTAATACGCTTGGGATACCTTGCTTAATTTGTTCTTGAAAAGTCATTATTTGCTCCCTTAGTTAACTTTAAACGCTTGCGATTTAACAAGTTCTACCATGGCATCAATGTCTGGCTTAAGTAAGCGGTCTTCTTCTAGTTTGGCAACTTTGCTGCGAATGAGCGCAAAGTTTTCTTCAATGATGTCTGAACACTTGTTAGGACGTCTAAATTCGATTGCTTGCGCTGCATACATCAGCTCAATAGCAAAGATTTTATCAAGGTTACCTAAAATCTGGTTTAACTTACGACCAGAGATACTACCCATAGATACGTGATCTTCTTGGCCCATTGATGTTGGTACGCTGTCTGCTGATGGTGGGAAACACAATGATTTATTTTCTGTTACCAATGCCGCAGTCACATATTGCGGGATCATCATGCCAGAGTTTAAGCCACCCGATGTCGTTAACAAACGTGGTAAGCCGTGTAAGCCCTCAAGCAGTAAGTAACAACGACGATCAGCAATGTTACCAAGCTCTGCCGCTGCGATTGATGCGTAATCTAATACCATAGCAAGTGGTTGACCGTGGAAACCACCACCCGAAATGGCTTCTTCTTCGCTGATCACAATTGGGTTATCTGTTACAGAGTTCATTTCTGTTTCAGCAAGCTCTTTTAAATGGTAGTACGCGTTACGCGATGCACCATGAACTTGTGGAATACAACGTAATGAGTAAGGGTCTTGAACACGGTCACAATCAGTGTGTGAAGCCATGTTTTCAGAGCCTGCAAAAAAGCTACGCATACGTGCTGCAACTTCAACATTACCTTTAAAAGCACGAATTGCGTGTAACTCTTCACGGAACGGTGATTCGCTACCTTGCATACCTTCAATGCTCATAGCACCTGCGATATCTGCAAGGTCTAATAAGTAACGCATTTTAGTAAGCGCAGTAATGGCATGCGATAAAATAAACTGAGTACCGTTAATTAATGCTAGGCCTTCTTTAGCATGTAAATCTAAAGGCGCTAAACCATGCTCTTTTAATACGTCTGCTGCTGGCTTGATTGTGTCGTTTACCCAAAACTCACCTTCACCTAAAAGAGGTAAGAATAAGTGTGATAACGGTGCTAAATCGCCTGACGCGCCAACTGAGCCTTGCTCTGGTACAACAGGGATAATATCAAGTTCAATAAACTTAAGCATACGCTCAACAACGGTTAAACGAATACCTGAAAAACCTTGGCTTAATGCGTGTACTTTGGTGATTAGCATCAGCTTTGAAATCGGTTTAGCGATTGGCTCACCCACACCAACAGCGTGTGTGATCAATAAGTTCTTTTGTAATAAGTTAGTTTCTTCTGGAGAAATTTGTGTATCACACAATGGGCCAAAGCCCGTATTGATACCATAAATGGCTTTATCTGAGGCAGCCATTTTGTCTACGTTTTGGCGGCTTTTATTAATTTTATCAATTGCTTCTTGGCAAAGCTCTGCCTGTAACGTACCGGCTGCAATAGCATTAACGCTATCTAACGTTAATTGGTCAACACCATACTTAAATGTCATTTATAATTCCTAAAGAACAGGATTAAGTTTTATTTAGGTGGAGTCTAGCTTGCTCTAGTTGTTTTACAAATGCATAATTATCGTTATTCATTCCAGATTTATCGAACTTAAAGAAGAGCTATGCAAGTTCATGACGTAGACCTGCGCTTATTGCGCGTTTTTGTAGCAATTGTTGAGTGTGGCGGGCTTTCAGCCGCAGAGTCACGTTTGAATATTGGCCGCTCCACCATCAGTGCGCATTTATCAGATTTAGAAGTAAGGCTTGGTATTAAATTATGTAAACGTGGCCGCAGTGGTTTTGAAATTACAGACGCTGGCGCCATCACTTATCAGGCATCGATAGAACTGCTTCAGCAATGCGAAGCCTTTGCTAATACCGTAGCAAGCTCTAAAAACGAGTTATCGGGACGTTTAAGTATTGCCATGATAGATACCATGGTCAGCGACCCGCGTTGTGCCATTCCCCGCGTAATCGCAAAGTTAAAGGGCAAAGGTAAAAACATTCAGTTCGATATTAATGTGTGCGAGGCACGAGAGGTAGAAACCGCAGTAGCCAATGGCCGTTCATTAGTGGGAATTGGTGTTAGCCGCCATCATATTCGCGGCTTAGATTACACCGCCCTACACAATGAAACTAACTTTTTGTATTGCGCAGTCGGTCACCCATTATTTGAGTGTGAAGACAAACAAATAGATGAGCTCATTAAAGAAGCCGAAGTGATTACCAGTAACTACATGCGTGATAAAGAAAGCCGAAACGACGGTTTAAACTATCAAAACAGTGCTGTTGCTTATCATGATGAAGGTATTGCACATTTAATTTTATCGGGTGAGTTTATTGGTTATTTACCCGATCACTACGCACAGTTCTGGGTCGATAAAGGTATTTTTAAAGCTATTCAACCGAGTAAATATCACTACGATATTCCTGTGGTATTGATCACCTCAAAAACAAATGCCAGCTCGCCTTTAGCAAATGCCATGATTGACGAAATTAGGCGTTGTTACTCGGTTTAGTGTTTTTGTTTAAAGATTTTTGCTCTTTAATGAGCACAAGGCTAAAGGCGATCATGGCAATGTTTGTAGTTACAGGGTTAAACGCTTCGATTAAAAGTGCGGGTTGTAAAACGGCAACAAACAGCGCTAGCCCAACTAAAGCAGCAATGTTGAGAATATTGATAAAGATTGAACGATAAAAAATAAAAAACAGCACGGCAAATATAATTTCACCTATGCCAGCTGCCCGAGTGATGAGCATTGAGATTTCAGCATTGAAGCCAAAACTGGCCGTCATTTTTAATTCAAGAGGAGCAATATGAATTAGTTTTGGCATCAGCCCATGATAAAGCCAACTAAAGCTGATAATAAATCTAGCTATTTGAATCGTTGTTAAATGCTTCATTAGACACGTTTGTTTTGTGTGCTCTGATATCCAGAGCACACAATAAAGCTTATAAGCTAGTAGGTTTACCGAAACGGTTCTCAGCTTCATCACCTGCTAAAAAGCCATTTTCGATTAACGCCCAAATACCACCAATCAGTGGAACTAAGCCAATCAGTACCCACCAACCTGATTTATTACGGTCGTGCCAGCGTTTAACTTGAACCGCAAGCGAAACCCACATAAGCGGGATATAAAAGATGAGTGTGATTACAGAGATTGCTGTTTCATTACCACCTGTTAATAATGCAACTACGAACATAAAAACAAATGAAGCTACAATAATACCTAAGAAAGAATACCAATAAGTCTTACGAGGAATACGTCCTTTAAAAGAAAATAAGATTTCTTTCATGCTTAAGGTAGTTGTTTCTGTTGACGCTGTAGCAAGGTTTGCTTCTGGTGCTTGATATACGTTTTCTGACACTGTCATTTCCTTTGATATGTGTTAAGCAAACTAATTAAACTTAGCTTGCTGATTTATATTGTTAAATTAGCTGAATATAGCGTGAATAAGATACCACAAAATGATTAAATATAGGTACTAAAAATTTCTGAAAGCTATAGAAAAGTAAGTATTAGCGCATAAAAAAGCACCCTTAGGTGCTTTTAATTAGTTCGGTTGTTGCCAATATTTGGCGTATAAATTTGGATAGGTTTGCTTTAAAAACTTGGCCTTATCTTTAAAGCGTTTACCTTTTGGTTGCTCAAGGCCAGATGGTACAAAGGGTAATTCGTCATCATTACGCTCTTCGTAAAGCATACCGGCAATTAGGTCATATTCATCTAAATACGGGTAAGGCTGTTCGTTTAAATGATAAACAGGCGTACACTCAGCAATTGAGTCTGGGTTTTCAAGCGCTTTCAAAAAAGCCTGTTCACCACGTGAAATAAGCCAACATAAAAACTCAGAAAAACCATAATCGTCGTTACATCCGGCCATCACATATGCAGCGCCAAATAAATCCCAGGTATAAGCTTTGCGCATACGTAGGTTAAACTGCTTATCGAACTCCATCAGCTGTTGGTCAGATAAATCAGTCAGCTTTGCTTTTAATGCATTACAAACAGACTCAGGCTCGGCAGTTTTATCTTCGGCGGTTACGAGTTGCCAAAATTCACTTTCGCTTAAAACACTCATGATAAAATCTCTTTCACGCGCCCTACTTGACCATCATCAAGCTGTACTTTAATACCATGCGGGTGATTTGGTGATTTAGTTAAAATACGTGATACCACACCTTGAGTTAACTGACCTGTTCGTTGATCTTGTTTTAATACAATGTTGACTTCGCAGCCAATTGAAATTTGTGAACGCGTAGGCACTGCCATTGCTATATCTCTTTCAATAATTTTTGCCGATTATAGCCATTTGCAGCTGGCTTACCAAATTAAACCTGTTTGATTGGGCTGTTTTTAAGCAGCGCCTTTGGCAATATCTCATTTAAACGTTCAGTGATGGCTTCAGCTTTACCTTTTATTTGAAAGTCATAACCTTGGCCGTTGTTATCTAATATGACGGCTAAATAGTTATCAGCAACTTTCAGTTGCGTAATACGGCTTAATTCAAGAGTCTTTTCTTGCTCGCCATAATAAACCTGCTTAACCGTTAAACTCGTGTCTGTTGCCGTGAGTGTTTTACTAAGCGCTGATTTGGCTGCAAATTTTTCTGTTGAGCGATAGGCTTGCACCATAAAAGCAATTGCAAATATAAAACCGGTAAAACTTGAAATAGGTAATGAATCTGATTGCAAGCTGTACACACCTACACAAATAAATAACACAGCAAGAGCCAGGTTTAATCTAACCATCTGTTTAGGGGTTAAATTTAAGTACATTATTATTCCTTTAAAAATGAAATTGCTTTTACATTGATAGTTAAATCTTTTGCACTCAATTCTTTGATAATTAGACTGCTAATTAACTGGGTTTGCTCAGCGGTTATCGGCAGCTCTTTACAATAACAACTGACTTTTAGTGATTGCGGTAGCTTTTTTAGATCAGCAGTATGCGTTAACCATGAAAATTCGTGTACGTGCTCTTTTGCTAGTTCGCACGCTTGCGTTAAAGCAACTCGAATAACTTTATCTAGACGCTTTTCTGTTTTAGTCATGTTCTGCTTGTTGTTTTTTAAATTCTTCGTAACTGTCTTGCTGGCGTTTAACACACTCATGGTATTCTTTATCTGCCAAATAATTGCATTCACTTAAACGTGCTGATTGAATTTCATGATAACGGGCATCAGAGCTACACGCTGATAAAGCCACAGCAAGCGTTGCAATCACGGCTAATTTTAAAGCGTTAAAAAACATTAAATTTCCTTCATGTAGTTATACATTGGTGCTGCAATTTCCTGTATATTGCGTGGGTTTAAATATTACAACCAAAGGGTTCTATATGATGTTGTCGCAGTTACAACAGCTGTTTCAGCGTATCGATAAAAGTAAAATTTTTCAATCATTTGTTATTGCTGTCATTGTTATTTCAGCACTAACTGTGGGGGCACACACCTATTCGTTACATCCAACAGTTGAGCTTGCCTTACATTGGATGGACTTAGGTATCACGGTATTCTTTTTAGTTGAACTGGTGATCCGCTTTATCGCAAGCCGAGGCTTTAAAGACTTTTTCAGCAAAGGTTGGAATATCTTCGATTTTATAATCGTGGTGGGTAGCCTTTACCCTGCAGCAGGCTCAACAATTTTTATCGCTCGATTACTGCGTATTTTCCGCGTATTGCGACTTGTATCCATGATCCCAGAGCTTAGACTGCTGGTTAACTCGCTTCTAAAAGCTATTCCGCAAATGGGCTATATCGCCCTGCTCATGTTCGTGATCTTCTATATTTATGCCGCCATGGGTAGCATGCTGTTTGCTGACATCAACCCAGTACTGTGGGGCGATGTGTCTATTTCGATGCTCACCCTATTCAGGATTGCCACGTTTGAGGATTGGACCGATGTTATGTATGAAACGATGGCTGTATATGAGCTCAGCTGGATTTTTTATCTAACCTTCATCTTTTTAACAGCCTTTGTATTTTTAAACATGATGGTTGGTGCGATTTTAGAAGTTATGTCTGAAGAGCATCGTAACGCCCGTGAAGAGCAAACATCTGATGCCGACATGCCCGCAACCAAAGGGCAAATAGCTCAGCTGCAAGCTGAAATGGCTGAACTAAAACAACTACTGAAAGAAAAGCAGTAAGGTTTTTAAATAATTGTTTTTAGCTATTAGGCGCTAGACCTTAGCGCCTTTTTTTACCCTCGTTTTTCTACTTTCCATGGCGGGTTTAAGCGGTTTTCTCCGGCCCAATACAATTTAATTTTATTCCCTGATGGGTCTTTTAGAATTGCTTCCGTCCATAAATAACGCTGTGCAGTAGGCGGCTGTTCAAAGCGAATGCCTTTTTCAACAAGGCTTGCATAGAGCTCATCGAGCTGCTCATGTTCAAAATATATTACCGCACTATTACTAAATTCTTCAGTTTCTAATGACAGCGAAAATGTGGCACCACCATCTGGGCATTGAAAGCGTGCGTAATGCGGGGTATCTACAATCTGAATCATTCCCAGTGTTAAGTAAAAAGCCACCGCTTCATTCGTATCCTTTACAGGTAACGTCACCTGATTGAGATTCATTTGCTACTCCCATGTAATGCTTTATTCGCTGCTTCAGCATATCGTGTTCATTAAATTAAGCAAAAGATAAGTGACGACAGTAAATTTAGTAAGAGTTTGTAGGAGGCGTTTCAACGCCGAACATCTAAATTCACGGATGAAGCCGTTCCTACACGATTTCCATGTGCAATATTGGGAATGGTTTGCCCATATCATCTAAGGGCGAGCGTGAGGCAATTTTAAAGCCCCTATATTGATAAAATCCAACCGCAAGTGGGTTTTGCTCATTAACATCCACTTTGTTGGCAGCTAATTGCTCAACTGCATAGTTGAGTAGTGCTTTACCTATGCCCTTACCTCTTGCGGCATCTAAAATGAACAACATTTCTATTTTGCATTCATGTACGCCTATAAAGCCTAAAATTGCCTGATGCTCATCCTTAATGCACTTTAAAGTCACATTCGGAAACGCTTGCTCGATAATAATTGGCTTAAAAAAAGTGATGTCGTCTTCTGTTATAAAATCATGGGTTGCTCGAACTGAGTTTTCCCATACAGCAAGTAGCTCTGGGTAATCTTCAGCGTTCACACTATCTATTTTCATTATTTGCCATTTTATAGGAGTTTTGTGCCTTGTGTTCTCTAATCAAATAACAAAATGATTCGTTACACGCTTTAGTTATTTATTCCATTAAAGCATGCAAAGTATATGAAACAAAGAGTATTTTACACTTTAAACTTACCCACTAAATCATTTAGAGTTTTCGATAACAGGTTTAGTTTTTCACCATTGCCTCTGGCACTATGGGCAATTTCGCTTACATCATCAGCCGCATTTTTTATTTCAACAACATTGCGGTTAATGTCTTCTGCTACATGTTGTTGCTCTTCGGCTGCAGTGGCAATCTGTGTATTTAAATCGCTGATATTGACGATAGACGCTGTTATTTCGCTAAATTGCTGTTGTGCTGAATGGGCTAACTCCACTGTTTTGTTTGTGCGATCTAAGCTGGTTGTCATCTCTTTTGACACTTGATCAGACATCCTGCGCAACGTATCTAACTGACTTGCTATTTCTTCTGTCGATTCTGAGGTTCTTTGTGATAACGCACGCACCTCATCTGCGACAACTGCAAAACCTCGACCATGCTCACCCGCCCTCGCCGCTTCAATTGCTGCATTTAAAGCTAACAAATTGGTTTGCTCTGCGATGCCTCTTATCACGCTTAAAATCGACATGATATTTTCACTTTCAGCATCGAGTTGGTTTATATCTTTAGTTGCTTTGGTGATCACCTTAGATAGAGATACAACGCTATCAACCGTTTTAGATATAACACTTTGTCCAAGCTCAGAGGCCTGTTGTGTTTGCGATGCAAGTTCGGCTGCATTGGCACAACTGGCAGAGACTTCATTGGCTGTCGCTGCCATTTCATTAATCGCTGTGGCCGCCATTTCGAGGGCTTGTTGTTGCTGAGATGTTGAGCCAGATAATTGCGCCGCTTGTGATGACGTTTGCGCCGAGGTATCACTCACATTTTGCGCACACTCATTAATTTGCGTGACTAAATCAGAAATCAAATTCAAAAATAAATTAAAGCTGTTAGCCAGTTTGGCCGTTTCATCGCGTGTTTTAATCACTAACCGCTTTGTTAAGTCACCACCACCTTGCGATATTTCAGTTAGACCATCACTTACTTCAACAATAGGTGCAGAAATTAATTTAGAAATATAGCTAGCAACTAAAATGAACACAGCAATCAAGATTGCACTGATGACTAAAATAGTAATCGTCATCGCGTTTGCAGCACTCATCACTTCAGATTTTTCTACTAAGCCTATAAATTTCCAGCCTAGTTTTTGCGAGGTATAAATATTCGCTAAGTAATCTTTGCCATTAATGTCGATTTCAAATTGACCCTGATTATTTTCAGCGAGCTGTTTGTATTTTCCGTTATTGACTTGTGCTAGCTGCTTAAACCTGTAATCAGCATTTTTAACGTCAACGAGTACATTGCCACTATCTTCAATCAACATTAGATAGCCAGTTTCACCAAGTTTAATGTTCGCAATAATATCGGTAAGGCCCTGCAAGGATACATCCATGCCCTGTACACCAATAAGCTCCCCCGCTTCCTTAATCGCTTTAACAGTAGAAACAATTACCATGTCATCTGCTGCCCAATAATAGGCATTGGTTCTTACCGTTTTACCATTTGCTGCTTTGCCAGTTTCGTACCAAGGCCTTACTCTTGGGTCATAATTCGCTGTAACTTCACCCTCTGGCCATTGAATATAACCACCTTGCTCATTCCCCATGTAGATATAAGCAAGTCCCTGATGGGTGGCACCAAAGTGATCAAATAAACGAAAGGCGTTTTTTTCGATGTTACTACCACTTAGATGATCAAGCTTTTCTGCACTAGGTGATTGCATATGGGTTTTAACACCTTGCTTGGCGTCTAAGATAGCGGAATGGGATGCAAGATAATTGACGTTTTTCTCTATTTCAGCAAAAAACATACTGATACCGTTATCAACTTGTTTCGCTTCTCTTTGACTAAGCTCGGCGAAACTATCGAGGGCTTGTTGTCTTGTTTGTGTAATTACAAGCACAGCAATAATTATCAACGGCAGCGCAATTGCTGACGCAAAGGCGAGTTTTAATTTTTTGAAATGTTCATAGCCAACTTCCAACTAAGCACTTAAGAAAATATAGTGAGACCTCGGAAGTTCAGCAAATAATTAAGTGTTTATTTTTATGGGGCAAAGCAAGCTTGACCACATAAAGTTAACGTGAAATTTATACCCCTTATGCTTGCTTTTACTCAAAACTTACCTGTTAAAAATATGACATTTAGTTGACAGACACGTGGAATGTACTAACTTTAGTTTTAGTAATTAACATGCTTTTAACAAAGTGTTGCTAGATACTTTCCAACCAATTGGCAGCATTTGCTGGATGCAAATTAGCTGCCTATTCCTACTTCATGTTTAAGCATATAGCAAAGTAAAGCTTGGGCATCAGGGTGTTTATCTGCTTTTAACCCTGTTAAAACACCTTGTTGATCCGCCGCCGACTTATGCTGGCCTAACTTCTCTTTTGCCTGAATTGAGTCAAGTTCGATTTTAATACCCACTATGCCACGCAGTAATTTGGCTTGATAATCAGCTGGCAACAAACTGGTGTCGTTTAAAATACTTGGCTCGTATTGGCTAATTAACTCATTTAGGCAGGCTAAGGTGTTGTCATCATCAAGGTATTCTACTATGCCTTGGGCATGCACCGCAGCGTAGTTCCAGGTCGATACAGCTGGCTTCTCACTATACCAAGTGGGTGAAATATAACTATGTGGGCCATTAAAAACCACTAATACACGGGTATCTTGCAAGCTTTTGCCATGACGATTAGCCTGTGACACATGACCATATAAGGTACCAAACTCGCCCTCATCGGGTTTATACACTAATGGTAGATGGGTTGCCTCAAACTCACTATCAACCATTAATGCAAAGCTGTAGGTTTTGATAAACTGCGATACTCGCTCTGGTGTCATTTTCCACTTGTTGGGTGTGTGCATGCTTTTCTCAATTTATTAAAAATTGCTCCGATTGCTTGAATCTAACATTGTAATTGATCAAGAGTTTTCTACTAGCCTTTAGCCACGACTTAAATCACAAATAATGTTATGTCCTTTAACCAATTCGAAAAAACTAACAAATCAAAAGGCCTTTTAACTGCACACTTAATAAATGATAATAATTTACATTACCATTTATTAAGTGATATATTCCGATTAATCGGTACAGGGTGTTGCGGATTTTAATTAATTGGAGACTGAAGAAAAACTCTTCTTGTCTCTTGGTTACTAAATCAATGTTAAAGGATATACACAATGGAAATTTTTAAACTGCCGCAATATCTATGGATTAATGATTCCAACTATCTAAAGAGAAAAACCTCCGTTTTGCTGGGGATATCATAAGCCCACTCCATGATTTTCCACTCGTCATGACTTTCAACATGACACAACAATAGCCTAAGCATAGGCCTCACTATTTATAGACGTAATAGGACTACGGATAAAAAATGACAAAGACTAACTACTTTAAACTCACGCCTGTCGCACTTTCTTGTTTAGCGATATTTAGTCAATCTTTACAGGCTGAGCAAAAAAAGCATCACGATATGGAAGTACTCACAGTCGTGGGTGAACATAACAATGCTCAAAGCTATAAAGTTGAGCAAATGAGTACCGCAACGGGTTTAGAGTTATCGTTTCTTGAAACACCACAATCAACCACAGTCGTAACTCAGCAAGCGATAAAAGATCAACAACTAAACTCAGTTATTGAAGTGATGAACAGCGTAGCGGGGATTAATACCCGCCCTTCTGACAACGACCGATACTCAATCAGTGCCCGCGGTATTGGCGTAAGTAGTATTTTGTATGACGGTGTGGCGACAACCTACGATACACGCTTTAACTATGGTGACAACTTAATGGATAGCGCAATTTATCAGCGCATAGAAGTTGTTCGCGGAGCAACTGGTTTGATGTTAGGTGCGGGCAGTCCATCGGCAGCTATCAATTTAGTGCGTAAGCGTCCGACAGAACAATTTCAAGCAAACGTAAGCCTAAGTATTGGTTCATGGCAACAGTTACGCGGTATTGTTGACTTATCGGGAGGCTTGAATCAAGACGCAAGCGTTCGAGGTCGAGTCGTCATAGCATATCAAGATCGCGAAAGTTATCAGCATCGTTACGAGCAACAAAGACAAACCCTTTACGGTATTATTGAAGCAGATTTAGGGCGTGACACATTACTAACCTTAGGAACTGATTATCAAGATACAAAGCCTGAAGGCTCAATGTCTGGTGGATTACCGCTATTTGACAACCAAGGTAATAGAACTAATTACAGTCACCGCACATCAACTGCTCCTCGCTGGGCATCATCTAAAACCAAAGCGTTGAACAGCTTTGCCACGATTGAACATAACTTTAGTGATGACTGGCAAGTTAAAGCAAGCTACATCTATGGCGATAACGATTTAGAATATGATGTGTTATGGCCAACGGGTAACCCAGACCCAATAACCAATGAAGGAATGATACCTGGCTCACTTTCATTTATTGATGGCAATCGCACTCAACATACATACGACTTAAAATTATCGGGCCGTTTTATGTTACTCGATCGTTCTCAACAAGTTCTAATTGGTGTAAATCAGCAGAAACAAGAGTTTGCCAACCCATATTATGGCTCTTTAAATGAAGCACCGCCTTTGGGTGATTTTAGAGATAAAAACTTTACTTATCCCACCCCTCAATGGAGTGATGAAATCTTGTATGGCTCATGGGGAGAAACAAAGCAACAAGCAATATATCTTGCTTCTGATATTGAAGTAACTGACGCGCTTTCAATGGTTATAGGCGGACGGATTGATAATTGGGAAACTGAGCAAGACAATTTCGGAACCATTCATAATTACGAAGTTGATAATGAATTTACCAGTTACATTGGCGCTACCTATACTGTTGGGCAAAATGTATCTTTGTATGCTAACTACACCGATATTTTCACACCACAAAGTAGAGTTCAATCCGATGGCAGCTACCTAGATCCTGTTAAAGGAAAAAACTACGAAGCAGGTGTTAAAGCAAGCCTATTTGAAGAAGCGCTAGATACCTCATTTTCAGTGTTTGAGATCCTTCAAGATAATGTTGGCGAAGCAACAGGAGAAACATTACCTGGTACTACTGTGCCTATTTACCGTGGTATTGATGGCACCAAAACGCAAGGATTCGAATTTGAAGCAAATGGTTCAATTAATGAGCATTGGAATGTTTATTTTGGATATAGCCAATTTGAAACAAAAGACCCTGATGGAGAAAAGATAACGACCACTAGCCCAAAACACCAAGTAAAGCTTTTCAGTACATATGAATTAAATAATATACTAAGTGGTCTACAACTGGGAGCTGGTTTTAATTGGCAAAGTGAAATCAATAGAAATGTCACTAAGCCTGATAGAAGTTCAGTTGAGGTTAGTCAGCAAAGTTATGCGCTTTTTCGACTAATGGCAAGATACAACGTAAACGAACAACTTACATTGCGCGCTAATTTAGAGAACGCATTTGATAAACGTTATTACAGCCAAATTGGGTTTTATAACCAGTTTCAATATGGCGCACCGAGAAACTTTAGTATCACTGCTCAATATCGTTTTTAATAACATTCACGAGTAATAACTAAATTCGCCTCTATATACGAGGCGAATTTAGAAACAGAGTAAAAATCAGCTGAGTTTTCAACAGAAGCTCTGAGTTAGTAGAATAAGGTTTTATACACAAGTAAAACCAGTTCTAGCCATCAACAATAATACGTAACATGCGACGCAGTGGCTCAGCAGCACCCCATAACAGTTGGTCACCAACCGTAAACGCACTGATATACTCTGGGCCCATCGCTAATTTACGAATACGACCTACCGGAATAGACAGCGTGCCAGTTACTTTTACAGGCGTTAAATCTGTAGCGGTAATGTCGCGATCATTCGGGATCACTTTGACCCACTCATTGTGAGAAGCCAGAATTTCTTCAATTTGCTCAACGCTAATGTCTTTGCGCAGCTTAATTGTCATTGCTTGTGAGTGACAGCGCATTGCACCAATGCGAACACATAAGCCATCAACAGGGATAGGTTGTTCACTGCTGCCTAAAATCTTGTTCGCTTCAACTTGCGCTTTCCACTCTTCTTTACTTTGACCGCTTGGCATTGGTACATCAATCCAAGGGATAAGGCTACCAGCTAGAGGAACACCAAACTGGTCTTGTGGTAAATCGCTTGAGGCAATTTTTTCGGTGACTAACTTATCAATCTCAAGAATCGCAGCATTTGGATCTGCAAGCTTGTCTGCCACTGTTTCGTGAATTGCACCCATTTGCGCAATTAACTCTTTCATGTTGCGTGCGCCTGCGCCAGAAGCCGCTTGATATGTCATTGGGCTTACCCATTCAATCAAGTCTTGCTCAAATAAACCGCCCAGTGCTAATAGCATTAGTGATACGGTACAGTTACCGCCCACATAGGTTTTAACACCTTGCTCTAAACCCGCACTGATAACGTCTTTGTTTACCGGATCTAGCACAATAATACTGTCGTCACTCATACGCAGTGCCGATGCGGCATCAATCCAGTAACCTTGCCAACCTGATTCACGTAATTGCGGGTAAACGGCTTTGGTATACTCACCGCCTTGGCAAGTGACAATAATGTCCATCTTCGCAAGCTCAGCGATATCATTGGCATCTAAAAGCGGTTTAGCAGGACCCGCAAGGTCAGGGCCTAATTGACCGGTTTGTGAGGTGGTGAAAAAAGTCGTGTCGATACTAGAAAAATCATTTTCTTGCTGCATACGTTCTAATAACACAGAGCCAACCATGCCCCGCCAACCGACTAATCCTACTTTTTTCATTGTTTGTTCCACTGTTTGATTCATTCAAATTACCTAAACTGTTAAAAATTAAAGTCCATTGCGTGAGAGTTTAATTTTTACAGAAGTAATCTAGCATTGCGGCCTTAGCAAAACCAGCGCAAACCGAGTAACATCAAAATTTTTCATCATCGTTTATTTAAGTAATGGGCAAGCGTCTGGCAGTACCATGTTTAGCGCACCAGCATGCACTTCAAAACGTTGTTGCTTTGAGCTGATTGGCTCGCCATCTAAGTTTATTGGCATTTCTGTTTGTGTTTGCCATTCAAGCCAAGGCACTTGAAAGCGTTTTACCCACTGTTGTGAAGAGTTAGGGTAATTACTGAGCTCTTCAATAACCGCTGGTACATCTGAGATTGCAAATGATGTAAACGCCACTAAATCAACCAAGCCATCATTTATGTACGCATGTGGCGCAAGTGGCTGGCCACCGCCCGCTTGGCGGCCATTACATACGGCAGCGGCAATAATATCGCCCGAAGTACGTTCACCATCAGGCAGCGTTAACTCGCCACTGTAAGGTACAAAACTCAGCGCTTGTACAAGACCAGCCAAGGTATACGCGCCACCACCGAGTAAGTTTTTCAGTGCTGGCGGTGTGGTTGCGGTAATTTTTGCCCCAAAGCCTGCACTGGCTACGTTCACAAAATAACGCTTATCAACCTCTACCGTATCAATTGCATGCGGCTGACCCTGTGCGGCAAGTTTCAGTGCTGGCAAGTACCCGTGAGGAATATTAGCGGCTGTAGCAAAATCATTTGCTGTGCCCATAGGTAAAATAGCAAGCTCTAAACGTTGTGACTTTTCCAGTTTCATTAATGCATTAACGGCTTCATTAACGGTGCCATCACCACCAGCTACGACAATACGTTTTACACCCTCTGCGACGGCTTCATTAATAAAGCGCTCAATGTCACCGCCTTCATAAGTAACACGCACTGCAAGTGGCTGACTAGTTCGAAATTGACCGATGGCGTCACGAAGCTGCTCATCAGCCGCTTTTTTGCCATTTATAATTAACCGTAAGTCCATTTTTAATCCCTGTTTTAACACTTAGAACTACCATAACACGCAATGGTTTAATATACCCAAACTACCTCAAGATGCGAGTTTCAGTTGGAATTAAAAGCGATTTAGGCAAGGCATTGATTGCAAGTAATAGTGGTTCTATTGTTAAAATCAATAACGCAGTATAAATCGCTTTTAAACCAACCCTTTGGGCGCTTCACAGGCACTTACTCTCATCGTTGTTACTTCTTAAAAGGGACTGCCATTCTTGCAAAGTAACGCCTTGATATTAAGCACCTGTGAAACGCTGAATTCTGCATCTTGAGGTGGTTTGGGTATAGAAAAAAGCCCTGCTAGTGCAGGGCTAAATCAACGTTAGGATTTATTATTGTATCCTTCCTTGGTCAGAGTATTAGAACTGGTATTTGTACTCAATTGAGAACTCAGTGCCTTTCTCTTTAGAGCGAGTTAAAGTTCCCGCTGACTCTATTTCAGATTTTGCGCCCAAGATATTAGTCACTTTGAACTTCAAGCTTGAGTTGAAATCAGGGAAATAGGTGTAGTTAAAGTCTAGAGAGTGGAAAGGTTGCTCCATCCAATCTTCTTGACCTTCAATGCCAGGAAT
Source organism: Pseudoalteromonas sp. PAST1 (assembly GCF_021532515.1). Taxonomy (NCBI): domain Bacteria; kingdom Pseudomonadati; phylum Pseudomonadota; class Gammaproteobacteria; order Alteromonadales; family Pseudoalteromonadaceae; genus Pseudoalteromonas; species Pseudoalteromonas sp. PAST1. The sequence goes on from NZ_JAKGBH010000018.1 coordinate 37,798, forward strand.
AATAATTCGCTCACCAAATACGTTATAGATTAGCGTTGAAGCATGCTGCCCACTAGGTGCGTCATAGCCTAACTGCATATTCACAACATATTTTGAATGGCCCGTCATGCGACGTGTTGTATTTGTAACCGCTGCAGAAACTCCTGTTTGTTCAACAATCGCCTGACGGTCCATGTTGATTTCTGAGTCACTTAACGTCACGTTACCTGTCATGAACACGTCTTGCCAGAATCCACCTAAGAAAGCAAAATCTTTCAGGTATTCAAATTCAACACCCGCAACATAACCATCTTCTGCATTAGCAATACGTACCAGAGGTGGACCATCTTGTGCAGGTGATTGAACGGACTCAATTGGGTCAACCATGTCTTTATAGAACACACCAACAGAGAAGTTCTCGCCCGTATCAAAATAGTTTTCCCAGCGGAAATCATAGTTTTTGATTTGCGTTGTACGTAGACCTGGCGTACCACCTACAGGGTATTCAGTAAGCGGATCGATGTAAGTTGCGTCAGAAATCTCACGTAAATCTGGGCGAACAACAGTTTCACCATAGCTTAAGCGCCATTGCGTTTCGTCACTTTGTACATAAGTTAAAGCTAGTGCGCTATAAACGTCATCTTCACGGAATGCGAGCTGATCTAACTCATCATAATCAATTGAAGATGCAAGGCCACCAGTAAATGGGTCAAGAGGAACAGATACTTGACGGAAATCTTCCCAACGTAAACCACCGGTAATACGCCATGTATTATTGAAGAAGAAATCTGCTTCGAAGTAATAGGCATCCACTTTCTGCGCTGACTTATAGTCATCGCCTGAAACCGTTGTGTCGTTCAGGATTGGTTGCGTTAGTGTCGCGTTCGAGAGTACATCATCAGACAAAATAGTGTTTAACTCATTTCCGTTTAAGTCAACATCTGAGAATGCACGTGTATTGATATCAAAACGACGGTTAGTTGCTGAACGCTCTTTAGAGATAAAATCAGCACCTGATTTAAGCTCAACATCCACGCCATCTAGCATAATAGGCAACGTAAAGTTAAAACCGTAGTTCTCTACTTCATCATCCAAATCTTGGAAAGTGTAACGTGCAGCTGTTGTTGCATTGGTTAGTGCACTTTCGTTTACTGTATCGTAAAACCCATCTTCGTTAGCATCAGTAACAATGAAACGAGTTTCCATGTTACCTGGTGCGTAACGGTTTGAGCGACCAATTGAATACTTCCAGTCAAAACCCGCGTAATTCAACCAATCAAAAGTATGCATACCTTTTAATTGATTAACGATCAGCTCACGCTCTTCATAACGAACATCATAAGAACGTACACGCTTGTTGTCTGAGGTATTGTTGTTTTGGTCAATACCTAAACGATCTGAAATTTTATCTTCAGTATCACGTAGGATTAAAGCTGTGTAGTCAACTTTATGCGCTTTGTCATACTCAACACCAACCGTAACCATCCCTGATGTTTTAACCGTGTGCTCTGTACTTAGTACTTGGTCATAACCACGGATCATGGTTGTTGAATTTTCACCAATCAAGAAGCCTTGACCTTGATACTCATCTGCAACAACGTGCTTATTATCGTAGCTAAGCGACGATAAGAAACCGTAGCGCCATTTATCTGATTCGAAGCTGTTACCTAATGTGGCAGTAAACTTCGTATTCGGGTCAACCTTTGCTGATTTTGGATCATAATCGCGATTTAACGATAGGGCTAAAGCACGGCTTTGCTCAGGTGTTAAATCATCAAGCGATTGACCACTTTGGTATACATCAAGGATAGGACGTGGAATTTCGCGTGTGCCATCATCAACACCGTACCAATCATCCGAACCACCGTTGTATTCAAGGCCATCATCAAAGTTATTAGTGTTGTAACCAAGCTGACCCGACACATCAAATACAAATTGATCAGGAATTGATTTCAAACGAATATCAACGTTACCACCACCAAAAGACGCAGGCATTGACGGTGAATACGATTTTTGTACTGATAAACTTTCGATAATACCTGATGGAAATAAATCCAGTGGTAATACAGAACGTGTTGGATCTGGACTTGGTACAGCAGAGTTATTTAACTGTGTACTTGAATATCGCTCACCTAAACCACGAACATAAATAAACTTACCATCAACAAGTGTTAAACCTGTTACACGGCGTAGCGCTGCAGCAGCGTCACTATCACCACTTCGTGAAATTTGCTCTGCACCCATAATATCAGCAACGAATGCTTGCTGTTTACGCTCTTCTAGAACAGCTGTTGCAGTGCCTTTTAAACGACTTGCACTAACAACAACTTCTTCAAGAACAGCCTCTTCGTCTGCTTCAGCTGCGTGTACTGAGACACTCAAGCCGCATAAGATAGCTGCGCTTAGTGCTGTTAAGCTGAACTGTTTTGAATATTGTTTCATGTTTACCTCTATCTGAAATAAGTTACAGAAAGTTGTTTAAAGGTGCTAAACACGTTGTTTAGCACCTCGCTTACTGTGTTATTCCAGACCTACCGTCCAACCTTCAGTCCAGTTGTTATCAGCAGATACTGCACCAATGTGCGTTGTTGTATCGAAGAAACCGTCGATTGCTTTCACGTCTGTCGCTGTTGTTGTATCGATAGTAAAGATACCATTTACAACTTGCGTTTGACCTGTAGCAACTAAGTTACCTAATGTGTTTGTCCACCAGTTTTCAACGCTGAAATCTACACCACTTGGGTCTTTGAAGTTTTCAGAACATGCAATCACTGATGATTTAATCATTAAGGTACCATCTTGGGCATTGTTCACTGTTTCACTTTCACCAGAAGCTGCACCTTCAATCTCAAGACATTCGCCCATGCCTTCAGGGCCCGTTACGATTGTGTTATAGATTTGCGCACCCGTACCTTCACGGAAGTACATACCTTCTGAGTCATCTTCACCGTCAAAGGTATTACCAATGATTGTTAAGTTAGCAATTGTTGGGTTTGACTTAGGCGTTTTAGACGGTGTAGACCCATCGTTGTCTGCTTCAATACCACGGTTCGCGTCTGAGTTATCAGCTGCTTGCTTAACAAGAATATGCTGCATTTTACCTTGGAAACCATTGTCCCAGTCGATGCTGTCATCTTGAATGCTTGTTAGTACTAAGTACTTCGCTTGTACGTTACCACCGAAGAATTCAACACCGTCATCCGCGTTTTGGTGAACTTGCACATACTCAACAGTAGTACCAGAACCAACACCACCGAAAGTAATACCGTTTAATTCGTTATCTGGTGCGATTTCGTAACCACCATTCATCACACGAACATAACGCAGCGTACCTGAGTTGTCCGTTGTATCAGTACCACCGAACACGGCACCTGACTCCACACCTTCAACTTGAAGTGCACAATCGCCTTCTGCTGGACACTTGTTCGATGGTGCATTACCAAGAAGAACTAAACCACCCCATTGGCCCGCAGCTGTAGTGCCGCCCATAACATCTTGGCTTGAAGTGAACGAGATTGGCTCATCTTTAGTACCGTTAGCATTAATTTTTGAACCACGGCTAATTACTAAGTAATCATCACCTGTACGGCCATATACTGTTACGCCTGGCTCAATTGTTAAAGTTGCTGAATCTGCATTATCTTCACCTACAAATACAGCACCGCTTAATGCATAGTAGTTACCCGCTGTAAGTGTTAAATCTGCAGTAATGCGACCAGACACTTCACATGTTGTTGTGCTGCCATCAACTGGAGAAATTGACGTTGTACCTGATGGACAACCTGCTACAGCTGGTGGTGCCGTTACTTCACCGCCACCGTAACCAAATGCCCAACCTTCACGCCAGTCATCTGAGTCATTTAATGCACCAACAAAGTCAACTGTATCGAAGAACGCATCAACAGTATTTGCTACATCTTGGCCAGCACCTAGTAATGGCGAGCCTGCAATTGGTTGACCGTTTGCACCAAGCATTGGCTTGTCATTGATTACGTTACCAGATTGTGCTGTAAACCATGTTTCAAGCTCAAGTAACGTGTTGCCGCTACCATCAACTGGATTTTTGAAGTTTTCGCCATTAGTACACGACATAAACGTGTTTTGCATTAAGATAGTGCCATCGTTAGCGTTATTTACTGTTTCGCTTGCACCGTCTTCTGCACCTTCAATCTCTAAACACTCACCCATTTCATCAGAGCCAGTGATCACTGAGTTATAAAGGTGTAAACCTGTACCTTCACGAAGGTAGATACCTTCAGCATCATCTTCACCATCAAAGTTGTTACCGATGATTGTTAAGTTAGAGATGATTGGTAATGATTTTGGTTCTTTAGAAGGTGTGCTACCGTCGTTATCTGCTTCGATACCACGGTTTGCATCTGTTGAATCAGGATCTTGTTCAACATAAACGAATTGCATTTTACCTTGGTAACCATTGTCCCAGTCGATGCTATCGTCATCGATGCTTGTTAATACAACGTGCTTAAGGTTTACTGCACCACCGAAGAATTCAACACCATCATCTGAATTATTGTGAACTTGTAAGTATTCAACTGTTGTACCAGAACCTACAGCACCAAACGTAATACCATTTAGTTCGTTATCTGGTGCAATTTCATAACCAGCATTTTTAACAACAACATATTTTAATGTACCTGAATTATCTGTGTTATCCGTACCGCCAAATACAGCACCTGATTCAACACCTTCAACTTGAAGAGCACAATCGCCTTCAGCAGGACACTTATTAGAAATACCATTACCAAGAAGCACCATACCGCCCCATTGGCCTGCAGATGTTTCATCACCCACTACATCTTGCTTAGAAGTAAAGATGATAGGGTCGTTTTTAGTACCTGTAGCTTCAATTTTAGAGTCACGGCTAACAACTAGGTAATCAGAGCCGCTGTTACCGAATACGACCGCACCTGCTTCAATTGTTAATGTTGCACTGTCTGCTTTATCGTTACCAACAAATACTGCACCATCAAGTGCCCAGAATGCGTCTGTTGATAATGTTGTATCTTCTGTAATTACGCCTGAAAGAACTTGAACTGTTACATCACGACCTAATGCAGCAGATACTTCATTCGAAAGGCTTTGGCTGTATACACCTGGTAACTCTTCAGTTGTTGGTGGTGTAGTTGGGTTAGTAGGTGTAGTTGGTTGCTCAACTGTTTCGTCCACGTTGATGTTGATGTCACCACCGCCACAACCTGCTAAAGAGATTGCTGTAGCTACAAGACTAACCTTGAATAAGCCAGATAATTTCATTGTTCACTCCGTTAAGATAGATATTTAATTATTGTGTTAGCGCATAAACTCAAGTCACCGAAAAAGCACTGCAAAATAATGCTTTTGGGTCACTTGAGTTTTAAACTGCGACTACCTTACGGGAGCTGTATGACAAACTAGTTACACTTTAATAAACATAAAATGACAATATTAATTATTTAAAAAAGAGTAAGTTAGTAAATTTTAGGAACGGAAAAAAGCCGCCCGAAGGCAGCTTTGGTGTTGCGATTATAAATTAGTTCTTTTGTACGCTTACCTGTTGAATACGATTTAGAGTAAAGCGGTACGTAATGTTTCGGCGTGCACTTTTTCACGCTTCACATACTTGATCCATTGCTCAGCTAAACGCTGCGACTTTTTGTGTTTTTCCGCTTGCTCAAACGCTAAAATCGAGGCATCAAAGTTTTGTAAATTGTACTGCGCCATACCTAAGGCAACATACACATTTGATTCAAACTCTAAGCCTCCTTTATCTAGGGCTTTACGTGCAGCATCCGCTGCTTCTTCATATTTTTCAAGGTTAATGCTTACCTCTGCAATACGTTGTTCGTACTGACCATGCGACACTAAATCAGCGGCTTTTGCAAAATAAGCAAGTGACTTTTCACCCTCTTTTGCTTGTACCATTGCTTCTGCAACAAAGGCATAGTTTTTCGCTGATTTTTCAGCGACACCGTCTTGCATAGCTTTACTCATCACGTTCGCCGCTTTAAAAGCCAGGCCGTTGTATAAATAAACTTGCGATAATTGACGTAAATCTGATTTAGATTTCATGAAACCTTGTTGATATGCCGCTTCTAAAATCGCTAATTGTTTTTTTTCTGCGCCCGTTTCACCGTACATGCCACCTAACTGAACCCAGTACTCTGGCTTGTTGTAAAGCTTAACTAAACGCTCAAGTACCTCGACCACCTTGTCAGACTGATTAAGTGAGTAATACATAGCACGCTGTAAGATTAACCAGTTTTCTTTTGGCATTTCACCTTTGCTGTCGGCTTCAGCGATAGCAAGGTTAATGTTCTCAATGCCTTTTTGGTAATCTTTAAGCTGATAATACGCTTGAGATTTTAATACGTAATAAGCATCTGTTTTCGGCTTGTCGTTAATCACATCCCACTGTGCTAAATATTTGATTACCTTTTCGTAATCGCTATTAGCCATGGCAAGTTGCGCTAAGCTAAAGGTGGTGCTTACACGTAATGTTTCTGGAATAGCATCTTCGTTTACTACTTTTTCAAACGAGGCAATTGCTTTATCAAGGTCATTTTCGTTGTAGTAAATAAAACCGTAGAAATTATGCATCATGGCAATTTCATACGAGTTCATGCTTGAAGAGCGCTCTTGAATACTATCAAGTGCTTCTAGCCCTGCTTTTGCATCACCATCATCAGCCAGCTTTTGTGCTCGTGCTAATTGGCTATACACTTTTTCACGCAGTGCAGGTACTCGTTTGGTTTTTTGCTCCTCAGCGTAAGCTGTTGCCAGTGTGACACCTGGTAACATGCTAACAACGCTTGGAATTACCAGGCTGCTTGTGAAAGCAGCCGCGCAAATCACGGCAACTTTTAAAGGTTTCATAATCGCATTCCTCTTTTCTAACCGTTAATTTGGAAAGAAATTTTGTTCTGTACGCCCGCTACTTCAACAGCTTCACCGTTAACAACGCGCGGTTTATATTTAAATTTAAGTGCTGCATCCATCGCAGCGCGGTCAAACAGTGATTCTGGTTCAGCTTTAATCACTTTCGGGTCACGAACTGTGCCTTGCTTGGTTACTGTAAACTCAACAATCACATAGCCTTCGATACCACGCGATAAAGCTCGGCGCGGGTAAACAGGCGCTACTTTTACAATCGGTAGGTATTCACCATCGCTTGATTCAAGGGCTAAGCCGCCAGCTAAGTTAACGTCGGCTTCAACACTGGCACCAAAGTCAAAGTTGGCATTACTCGCGTTAGGATCACTGTTTTGCATTTGCGGTGATTCCATTGGCGGAGGTGGCTCTTTTGGCGTTGGTGGCTTTTGCGGTTTACGTTCTTTCTTTTGCACTGTCTCTTCTTTTTTCAGACGAACAAAATCAAGTACGTTTCCTTTTACGGGCTCAGACATGGCCCCTTCACCACCGGTGATCAGTGCCTGCATGCCTAAAAACAGCATAACAGTCACGATACCAGCGATGATTAATGCAACTATATAACGCATTGCTCACATTCCTTATGATGCTTCTTGCGCAGCAATCGACACATCAAATGCGCCTGCAGCACGCGATGCATCCATTACTTTAATAAGTACATCGGTTGTGGCTTTCTTATCAGCTTGAATAACCACGCTACCTTGTGGGTTTTCAGCTTTTAAGCGCTCGATATTTGCTTGAACTGCACGAACATCTACTTGGCGTTTGTTGATCCAAATTTCACCTTTGTCAGAAATAGCAACTAAGATGTTGGCACGCTCTTTTTTCACTGCTGTTGCTGCTTCAGGGCGGTTTACATCAATACCGGCTTCTTTTACGAATGATGCAGTTACGATAAAGAAGATAAGCATGATGAAAACAACGTCTAGCATTGGCGTCATGTTGATTTCTTCAGCGTCGTCTTCTTGAAATAAGTTACCTAGTGGCGCTCTCATTATTAGTCTCCTAGTGGGTGATGCTCACATCACCCTAAAATTCGTTTAGTGGTCTAAGACCATGTTGTCTTCAAGTAATTGCACTTCGCGTTTTGCACGACGTTGTAAGAACGTTGATGCGAAAACCCCTGAAAGTGCACCCACCATGCCGGCCATTGTTGGAATAGTGGCTTTAGACACCCCTGATGCCATCGAACGTGCACTGCCTGTGCCTGTGATTGCCATTACATCAAATACTTCGATCATGCCAGTTACGGTACCTAACAGACCTAAAAGTGGACATAACGCAACCATTACGTTGATTAGCGCAAGGTTATTATTTAGTTGCATGCCAGCGCGTGAAATCATCGCTTGGCGAATTTGCTCTGCGTTCCAGCTGTTACGCTCTGCTCTATTGCTCCAAGTGCTTTTTACGTCTTTCTTGTAGCGTTTAAAGCCACCAAAAAAATACATAAAACGCTCAAGTATCAATAACCACATCGCGAAGATGAGGACCCCGATGACCAAGAGAACTTGGCCACCTGTGTCGAGGAAATCACGTAGAGCATTGATTGCATCAATCAATAGCACCATGATTTATGCTCCTTTCTCGCTTCGCTCTGCGATGATACCTGCGCTTTGCTCTTGTAAAATCAACAGCATGTTTTTAGAGCGCGTGTTAAGAAGTGTGTATAAGAATACTGTAGGGATAGCCACAACCAGACCAAGTACCGTTGTTACAAGTGCCTGAGAAATACCACCCGCCATTAGTTTAGGGTCACCTGTACCAAACAAGGTAATTGCTTGGAAGGTGTTAATCATACCGGTTACCGTACCTAGTAGACCAAGTAGTGGTGCTACCACAGAGATAATCTTAATTAGCGTCAGGTTACGAGTAATTTTTGGCATTTCACGAATGATTGCTTCGCTTAATTTAAGCTCAAGCGTGTCGTACGCTACATCTGGGTACTGATCTTTCACTTTCATTACGCGACCAAGAGGGTTGTCATCACGTGCCACTGTGTCTTTAAGCTGACGACGGATTTTGCTACCCATAATCATCAGAGATACAAAGCGCTCAAGTGCAATTAGTAAAGCGATTAAGCCAACACCTAAGATAATGTAACCAACTGTACCACCTTGATGAACTTGCTCCTCAGTATCTGGTGCTTGAACTAAAAGACCTAAAATTGAACCGCCAGTTGGGTCAAGTGCAAACGGTACAACACCTGAGTTTGCTTGTTGTAAATCAGCAGCCGTTGCTGTGTAACGGCTGCTAGGCTGACGCGTAAGCTGGCTGATTGTATTTGTAGCTGGTGTGTACTCTAGGTATTTACCATCAGCGATTAAGTTAAATGCACCAACGCGCACCACTTCTTTTTGTGCTTTGCTGCCACCTTCGACGATAACATCTGTTGTAAAGCGAGATACTTTACCTTGCTCAGTCATTTCGCGCTGTAATTCAAACCATACTTTTTCGATATCATCGATAGAAGCAAGCTTTGACGTTGAACCCATTTTTTGTGCCAGCTCATCCATGAAGTTACTACGACCAGGAAGCTCTGCAGAAACAACTGACGTCATGAATTTATTGCTTGAATCACCCGCTACTTGTTGTAACACACCGAATAGCTCTTTAAGTGAACCCATGCGGTTTGAAAGCGTGTCTGTTAAGTTAGCTAGCTTTACTTCGTTTTCTTCAAACTGAGTTTCTAAGCGCTCCGACTCGTTAAGCATTGCAGTACGTTTTGCTTGTGTATCTTTGAGCATTTGTACTTGTTCGTTTTGACGCGCCATGAACTCTTGTTCACGTTGTTTATTTTCAGCGCTTTGCTGTGCTTTACCTTGCTCTAATGTTTTTAGTAATGAGTCTAAATCCATTGGCTCAGCTGCTAGGCTGCTACCAGCAAAACCAAGGCCAGCTGCAAACACGGCCATTTTTGTCATTTTCGTTAATAATTTCATCTCAAACCTCTTATTCAGCAGCGTGGACTGGCAGTGTTAACATATCTGGGGCAAGTTGCTTACGTGCAATGCGTAAACCTTTGTTGATTTGGCTGATTGCAGAATCTGGTAATTCAACAAACGATTTTGTTTGTGTATCCCAGCTACCTGCTTTTTTGCCGTCGCGTGTTAAATAAATAAGTTCTAAACGACCGATGCGTAAGAAATCCACTTCGCGCTCTTGACCATCTACGTTAAGTAATGCTGTGTACGCTTCGATAGTGCGACCGTAATCTACTTCTACTTGGTAAGCTTCAAGTAAGCGGCGGAATTTTTCACTTGAAGTAATGTCTGCGCGGTCCATCATTTCTTTTAATGATGCAATACGGTTGCTACGTTCTTCAGTTAAGAAAGGCACGTCTAGTGCAACGAATTGCTCAAGACCTGTGATCATACGCATCATTAACGGCGTAATTTGACGCTCAATAACTGATACCTGATCCATTGACTCGTTTAACGCGTCCATTTCTGCAATTTGGTTGTTTAATTGCTTAGTAAGTTGCGCGTTATAAACAGTTAAGCCGTCAATTTCTTTATTAAGGGCTTTGAATTGTTGTAAACGACCTTGCATTGAATCTGCAATCTTGTCGATTTTAGTTTGTGATTGCGCTGCAGATTTGTTTATCTCGCTGCTTTTATCAATTACTTTATCTAGATCGTTTGCATGTACTGCTGCAGATGCCGCTACAATACCTGCTAAAATCAGTGGTTTAACGCCTTTCATCGCATACACCTTTACTCGTTAAGTTAGCTTAATTTGCTAGTTGGGTTGTTTTATTGTGCGAAAGGATAACGATGAAAAATGACAAGCATGTTGCGCAAAAAATACAAAAATATGACAGCTGTAACAATTAGTTTATATTGCGCAAAGATAAGTCAAAAGTTGCAGGGTTTCGGGAACTAAATATGAGATGTTATTTGCTGATAAGTACTTTGCCAGTCTTGATAATTAACAGGGACAGCAGCATAGAGCCCTTTATTTTCAAGGACTAAAGACGGAAAGCCTTGAATTGGTAAGTTTCTCGCTTGGTTTATTTCGTCCATAAGTAATGAATTTATTTTTTCACTTTCTATTTCTTTAAGGAATGCGTTTTTTTCTAACCCTATTTGCTCAGCAAGGCTTGCAAGGGTGCTGATGTCAGATGGATTCTGTGCATCTAGGTAGTAGGCTTTTTGAATGGCATAAAGCATCTCTTGCTCTTTATTTTGCTGCCTTGCGACAAGCACTGCACGGCATGCTGGGTAAGTAGAACGGCGCGGTTGCGCGGTATGCCAAAACTCATGATTAAATGGTGTGCCAAGTTGCTGCTCAATGCGCTGCCATGTTTGCTGTAAAAACTGCTGCATTTCTTTTCGCATTGGCTCATCTGAATCAGGCGCAAGGCCACCCACTTTATATTCAATAGCAAGTTTGTCGCCAATGGCTGCTTGAAGCTTTAACCAAGTTTCTCTGAAGCCCCAGCACCAACTACACATTGGGTCATAAACATAAATTAGCTTTGCCATTTAATTAACCTCACTTAAACCTGATACAACTAGATTGCGCCCTTTTGCTTTGGCCTTATACAAGTTTTCATCAGCATGCTTAATTGCTTTACTAAATTGGCTTCCCCTTTCGAGGCTGGCAATACCAATACTGCAAGTTATAGATATAGATTGCCCAACATCATAGGGGATCTGTTTTTGAGCAACAAAAGCGCGCAACTTTTCAGCTACAGAGTGTGCAATTGTTAGCCCTGTTTTAGGTAGCAAAATAATAAACTCTTCGCCGCCATAGCGTGCTTTTATATCGGTTCCTCGCAGTTTATCGTGCAACATAGAAGTAAATGCAATAAGTACTTGATCACCAAAATCATGGCCATAACTATCGTTGAGTGACTTAAAATTATCTAAATCAATTAATAATACCGACATAGGTAAGTAGTTTGCCGCTTCAGCTTCAAGGCGGGGTTGAATATGTTCATAAATATAACGACGATTAGCAAGACCTGTAAGTGGGTCAGTCAATGCATCGCGTTTTTCTATTAAGGTAATACCAGCAATTTTTTGATGGCTTTTTTGTCTAAAGTATTCACTAATCGCAGCGAACAAAATTACTAAACTAAAGGACGCTAAAAAGCGTGAAGTTTCAACTTGCCCATAGTGTGCTTGACCAAAATTAGGGCTAAACAGCAGTGCAACTGCACTAGCATACATAATCCCAACCAACACACTGCCCACTTTTAACCCTAAGGTGACATAAGCCACAATAGGGTAAAACATTAGCCAATATAAAGCGGTATTCTCTTTACCGCCGGTGTACACTAAGGCCAGACAAAGCAATAAGATAATAGATAAAATAATGCAGCTAACAGGCACCAGAGCACCTGTGCGAAAGTAATACAGCATGCACAGCACGATGGTTACATCACTCACAACCAACATAATAGTTAATGGTAAAGCGTAAATTTGATAGTTAGATAACACCAACGAAGTGATTAAAACAATGGCAAAAAAAGCCATGGTAAATAAGGTGAAGGCACGGCGCTGTTTATCCGCCGTGTCGACACTGTTTAAAGTAATGGCATTAAGCCAGTTTTGATCCAAGATTGCAGTCTCTTAACAACTAAACTTTAAATTTGAGCACTAATTTTTCGAGCTCATAAAACTGGGCTTTTAATTTTGTACACTCGTTTAAGGTGTTATTCAGATTGCTCTGGCCTTGATTAGAAAGCTCGCTAATTGAGTGTATGTCACTGTCTAGGCTTTGAATGACTTGGTTTTGCTCAGTCGTGGCATTTGCAACACTGTGGTTCACCTCATCAATTGACTCAATGGCACGAGTTACTTCAGCCATTTTATCGCCTGCTACATGTGCTTGTTCAACACTCTTTTCGCTATCACGAATACTTGCAGTCATTACTTCAACCGCAGACGCAGAGCCTTGTTGTAACTGAGAAATTGTGTCTTCGATTTCTTGCGTTGATTGCTGTGTACGATGCGCAAGTTGGCGTACTTCGTCGGCGACAACCGCAAAGCCTCGACCCGCTTCACCCGCACGGGCAGCTTCAATTGCAGCATTAAGGGCTAGTAAATTAGTTTGCTCACTAACCCCTTTGATCACTTCAAGCACTTGGCCGATGCTTACGGTGTGTGCATCTAAACTATTAATGGTTTTTTGCGCCTGCTCCATATTACGAGACAAGGCATTAATTGCCGTTAAATTATCAGCTAATGCAGATTGGCTTTGTAATGATTGGCTGTTAGCACTGGTTGCTAAGGTTGACGCATTACTTGCACTATTTGAGATTTCTACCGCACTCGATGTCAGTTCATTGATTGCAGTTGCTACGTTATCTGTACGCTTTGTTTGGTCAGCATACATGTCGAGCGTGCCTTGCGTTTGATTAACTAAACTCTCAACTAAGCGCTCAAGCTCAACGGTGGTATTTTTAACTTGCTCGATTGATGTATGAATCTTCTCGATGAACGCATTAAAGTAATGGCTCAACTCACCAAACTCGTCATTATTTTCAACTTCAAGACGACGGGTTAAATCCCCCTCGCCTTGTGCAATATCCTTAATTGCATCGTTCAAGCGCTGCATTGGGCGCATTAAGTAGCGAAGTAAAAACTGCATCATCAGTACAATCGCGACAATACCTAACAGCATATAAATAGCTGCCATATTTCTAAATGAGGCAACCGATGAATAAGCTATTTCTTCGTTAATAACTACACCTAAATACCAATCAACGTTTTGAATACCTTTAACCTTGGTAAACGATACTAATTTGTCTGAGTCATCAATTTGAACTTCAACGAACTCAGATTGAAGCGATAAGTCTTTGCCAAATAAGTCACGCATGTTTTTATCGATAAACTTCGTTTCTGGGTGGCTTAAAATATGCCCTTCGCTATCAAGTAAAAAGCCATAACCAAACCCTAAAAAGTCAATTTCGTTGACGATTTTGGTAATCGTTTTCATGTCGATGTCGGCACCCGCAACACCACTAAACACACCGTTTGCTTGCATTGGCGCTACAGCAGAAATAGTTAGTTCATTGGTAGTTACATCAATATAAGGGGCTGTAAACGCAGTACTGCTTTTATTTTCAACAAGTTTGTACCATGGACGTTTGGTAGCATCGTAATCAGGTGGTAAAACAACCGATTGATCATTCAATACAAAAGTGCCATCAGTGATACCAATATAGGTATTTTTAAAATCACCTGCTTTGTCGGCTGTGTTTAGTTGTTTAAGTGTTAACTCTTTACTATCACCTAGCTGATAGGTGTCTGCGACAGACGAAACAATCGCTAATTTAGCGTTTAACCAGTTAGCTATATTTTGCGATACTGATTGAGAAATCTCTTGCAGAACAAGCGAAAGCTGCTCCTGCGTTTGGCTGCGCATAGAGACGAAGTTATTGACGGTAAATAATCCGAGCACAATCACTAAAACCAGTGATGCAGCCGCAGTTACCTTGGTGGTAAATTTCAAAGTGCTTTTGGAGCTTTGCATGACAAACCTATTTGTTATTTTTTTCGTTGTTAGCACTTTTATATTTAACAAATTTAAAGCCATTTGTCTTATAAAATTAAGCTAAAACTAGGAAATCGTTACTTATAATTAAAGTACGCTTTCTTTATAAATCAATTACTTTATTAGCGGCAGCACATTCAACTTCTAAAGCCACATTAATAAAAAGCAGCAAAACACTTTTTGGAACGTTCCTATAAATTACTGCTTTAATCACCCCTGAATACGTATTCATTAAATCATTCTGTCATCTAATTTTGTTGGCTAAAGCAAAAAATGGCACAAAAAAACCCCGCAACTCTGTGCGGGGTTTTTATTAATAGTTATTTTTAGTTGATGCGTTTTTTCCAGCTATCTGCTAAACGTACAACGTTTAAGCCATACCAAGCGATAAAAGCATAACAAATCACAGGTACAAAGAAGCTTTGTTGAATGTTTACTGTATCAGCTACCACACCTTGTACTAATGGTACTAAGGCGCCACCAACGATTGCTAAACATAACCAACCCGAACCTTTACTTGTGAGTGAACCTAGGCCTTCAATAGCAACAGAGAAAATAGTCGGGAACATGATTGAATTGAATAAACCAATCGCAAGTACTGAATAAAGCGCCACATCACCTTCAGTGAATATAGTCACTAACAGCAATACAATAACCATCATGGCATTAAAGAATAACGCTTTTGAAGGCGCAATCTTTTGCAATGCTGCAGAGCCAATGAAACGACCCACCATTGCACCGCCCCAATAATAAGCAATTAGGCTTGCCGCCGCATGCTCTTCAAGGCCTGCAATGTGCGCTTCGCCAAAGTAGTTTACTAAGAAGCTACCAATTGAAACCTCAGCACCGACGTAACAGAAGATACCTACAACACCCATCATTAAATGAGGTGCTTCAGCTAGGCTGTGGCCTTTCGCTTTGCAGTCTTGCTCTTCTGTGTGCTCTGCAATCACGGGTAATTTAAAGAAGGCAAATACTACAGCAATGGTCAGTAGTGCAGCTGCAAGCATGAGGTAAGGCACTTTGACAGATTCAGCGGTGGCCGCGTTTGCAGCTAGTGTGCCTGCTGTACCAAAGAATAAAATACCACCCACATATGGACCAACTGTGGTACCGAGTGAGTTAAGTGCTTGAGCTAAATTTAAACGTGACGACGCCGTTTTTTCAGGACCTAACGCCACAACGTACGGGTTAGCAGATACCTGTAATACGGTAATACCTGCCGCTAATACAAATAACGCACCTAAAAATAACCAGTACTCATGTACTACAACCGCTGGGTAAAATAACATACAGCCAATTGATGCTACGACTAAGCCAGTTAGTACACCATTTTTGTAGCCCATTTTTTTAACCAACATACCCGCTGGTAGCGACACAATAAAGTAAGCACCAAAGAAACAAAACTGAACCAGCATTGCTTCTGTGTAGGTTAAATCGAATACCCCTTTTAAGCGCGGGATCAACACGTCATTTAAAACTGTAATAAAACCCCATAAAAAGAACAGGGTTGTCATTGCTGTCAGTGGTAGCAGGTAGTTTTTATTTTGCTGCGAACCATCGGCGACAAACGATTGGTTTGTATTTATTTCACTCACGTGGTTTTCACTCCGTTAACAAGTTACCTTTGATTCTACACATTGAAGTAAAAATAGCACAAAGATTTACTAGGAACGTTCCAATATTTTTATTTCCTGCTATAGTTGCAAGATGTACACAGATTTATTAATAACGCATGGCCACAGTTAACTTTAAAAGCCCTGATTTTCTTAAGCAGCATATTCAAGATACCCTTGCTTTTTATCACCCCCATTGTGTTGATCATTCAGCCCATGGCTTAGCTGGCTTTTATCAGTTTTTTAAAAATAATGGCGCGATCTACGATAAACACACTCGCCATTTAGTCTCGAGCACCCGCTTTGTTTTTAACTATGCAATGGCGTACATAGAGTTTAAAGAGCCAGAATATTTAAGCCTCACTAAACATGGTTTAGCTCACCTTGAACATGCGCATAAACAAGCATCTGGTGGTTATGCTTGGCTTATTGAGCAAGATGATAACGGCAAAGTAACCGTGTTAGACGACACCAATCATTGCTACGGGCTTGCCTTTGTTATGCTTGCAAACGCAGTAGCCTTAAAAGCAGGGGTAAACGACTGCAAAAATACCCTTTCGCAAGTTTGGGATTTATTAGAGCAGCACTACTTTGAACCCCAGCATAATGCCTATTTAGATGAGCAAAATGCCGATTTTAGCTGTGCAGATGACTATCGCGGCCAAAATGCCAATATGCATTTATGCGAAGCCTTACTGATGTGTTTTGAAGCAACCAACGAGACCCGTTATTTAAAACGTGCTAAACAACTTGCCGAAACTTTCACAGTAAAACTGGCTGCACAGAGCCAACAGTTTGTCTGGGAACACTATTCTAAAAATTGGCAACTCGATTTAGATTACAACAAAGATGACCCGCAGCATTTATTTAGACCTTGGGGATTTCAACCAGGTCATCAAACTGAGTGGGCAAAACTGTTACTTATTTTAAACCGCCATATTGATGAACCTTGGCTGGTAACGCGCGCTAAAAGCCTGTTTGATGAAACCCTTAGGATTGCATGGGATCAGCAACATGGGGGCATTTTCTATGGCTTTGCACCAGATAAACAAATTTGTGATAGCGATAAATACTTTTGGGTGCAGGCCGAATCATTAGCCGCAGCAGCCCTACTCGCTGATGCCACAAATGACGAAAGCTATTGGCAATGGTACGAAAAAATTTGGCAATACAGTTGGCAACATATGGTAGATCACCAATATGGTGCGTGGTA
This sequence comes from Pseudoalteromonas sp. PAST1, assembly GCF_021532515.1. Taxonomy (NCBI): domain Bacteria; kingdom Pseudomonadati; phylum Pseudomonadota; class Gammaproteobacteria; order Alteromonadales; family Pseudoalteromonadaceae; genus Pseudoalteromonas; species Pseudoalteromonas sp. PAST1. The sequence goes on from NZ_JAKGBH010000018.1 coordinate 55,036, forward strand.
TCGCATTTTATCAGCACAAAACCAACCCTACAGTGACGAAAAATCGCCAGCAGGCAAAACCGACTACCATACTATGGGTGCCTGCTACGAAGTATTAAGAACCTTAACCTTGAGGAATGCATAATGAGTTTAGTGTGTTTTGGCGAAGCATTAATCGACTTTTTATCAGATGGTAAACAACCAGAGTCATTTACCAAATACGCAGGTGGCGCACCTGCCAATGTGGCTGTTGCAGCAGCAAAACTAGGCCTAAACACCAGCTTTTGCGGTATGCTAGGCGATGATATGTTCGGTCACTTTATTAAACAAGAGCTTGAGCAGCATGCGGTAAACACTGATTACTGTACATTCACCGATGCGGCTAAAACAGCATTGGCGTTTGTATCACTCGATGAAAATGGCGAACGCTCGTTTAGTTTTTATCGCCCACCAGCTGCCGATTTACTGTATCGAGTGGACGACTTTGAGCATGCAATGTTTGCAAATCACGCCATCATGCACGTATGCAGCAACAGTTTAACTGAGCACAATATCTATCAAACAACAATTTATGGTTTAACGCAGGCGAAAAAAGCAGGTGCAATTTGTAGCTTTGATATGAATCTGCGCGAAAACCTGTGGCCAAGTATGCGCCATACGCTTGATAGAATGTGGCATGTTATTTCTCTGGCAGATATCGTTAAACTCTCATTTGAAGAGCTTGAGTTTTTAAATCAAAGAAGCCATCAAGAAATGCCACTTGAGCATACTATTGATGCCATTTTAAAGGCCGGTGTAACCTGTTTGCTAGTTACCAATGGCGGCGAAGCAATCAGCTTTTATCACGCAGACTTTAAAGGTCAAGTTAGCCCACCAGCTACAAAAGTAGTTGATACCACAGCCGCAGGCGATGCGTTTATTGGCGGCATGCTGTCAAAGATTGGCCAGCACTGTGAAAACAAACAAAGTTTTAAAGCGTTTTGTCAAACCCCAGCTAACATCGAACAAACCATTGCTTATGCAGCTAAAGCTGGCGCTTTTGCTGTAAGCCGTTATGGTGCATTTGCGTCTTTACCAAGCGCAGCCGATTTAGCCTAGAACTTTGTTTAGGTTGAGTAATAAGCCCAGTATAAAGTAGTTTATGCTGGGCTTCTTCGCTATTGGTCAGTTTTACATTTATCGATAATTGGTAAATACCTAAACACCTTCATGTTTGGATCGATCACCACATGATCCCCCGCTTTTAAAGCAATGCTAATCTCGCCATTTTCAACATAATAAGTTTGCAACGAACCGTTTATTTGCACCGGAACTGGCATAGGGAATGGCTTATCTTGCAAAGAGTTTTTGTTCCATTTCAGCGTTAAGCTGTTAGCTGATTGAATAACATCAAGTTCAGGTAATTGAGCCTGTTTTAAATACACATCAAACAGCCAGCTATAATCTTTCGCCGTTAAGCGGTTAACAATAGCAATAAACTCATCGGTATTTCGATATCGCGGTGAAATTGGGTAAGCTAATTGCTTGGTGTCGTTCACCCCATAAAGCAGCTCACGGGTGGCTTGCCAAAATAACTCATCACCAATTAACCAGCGTAAGGTATGTAAAGTCCAACTGCCTTTGCCATAAATATCAGGGTTGAATGCTTGATCTGAGGTTATGTCGCCATCAAGTACAATGGCCTGACAGTTTTTAAGCCCTAAATACGACTTATACATGCTGTGGTTATAGCCCGCTTCACCGAATTTATACAAGCTATAACTTGGCTGCATGTAACTGCCAAAGCCTTCGTGTAGCCATGCATCGTTGAGTTTTTCATGGGTCATTAAATTACCAAACCACTCATGAGCTAACTCATGCTGTAATAACCAATCATAACCGCCAGCATCACGCTTATATTTTTTACCATAAGCATTGATCGTTTGATGTTCCATACCTAAATGCGGTGTTTCAACAAAGCCCAGTTTGTCATTCCCCCATGGGTAAGGCCCTAAAAAGCGCTCAAAAAACGCGACTTGAGAACGCAAATCCTGCTCTATTAGCATCGACGCTTGCTGTGTGTGTTTAGCAAGTGCCCAAAATTCAATCGGAACCTCAGTGCCATTAATACTAGTATAACTACGCTCAATACGTTGATACGGGCCTATGTTCAGGGCAATGTTATAGTCGCTTGCAGGCACAGATAGCAGCCAATCAAATTGTTGTTTGTTTGCTCCGACTGGTTTTACGCTTTGCAATACCCCGTTGGTTACTGCACTTAAGCCATTTGGTACCGTGAGCCTTATGCGCATGCTATCGGCTTTGTCAGCAAAATGATCTTTACAAGGCCAGAATAAATCACAACCTTCGCCCTGCACTGCGGTAGCTATCCACGGCTCGCCGCTTTCTGTTTCAGCAAATACAAACCCGCCATCCCAAGGCGCGTTTTTAGCAATATGGGGGTTGCCCTCATAGGCCACAGCAACACTTACTGTGCTACCCGCAGGGTATTGCTTAACTAAATCAATGTTTAGCACACCTGCATTGCGGGTATAGTTAAGTGTTTTATCGTCTGAGGTAATTGCAGTGATTAAAAACCGGCTATCAAGTTTTAGTTCAACAAATTGGCTTGCAGATAGCATTTTAAACTGCGTTTTCGACACCCCTTTAATGCGTTTATCATCAGGAAACACTTCAAGTGATAAGTCGTAAAATTGCACATCGCTTTTCAGTGCAACTGCCGATAATGGCTGACCGGTATCACCAACTCTTGGCTCAAGTGGCAAAGGTTTAACACTACAGCTCGCTAGAATGGCGGTCATAGCAACGGCTGACACGCTTTTAAATAATTGAGTTACCTGCAAAACATCTACTCCATGTTGTTATTTGTATTATTAAAATATGACATAGGTTAAAAGTTAAAACTGTGCTTTGCGGTGAATAACTTGTTACAAAAATTCAATCCGTTTAATACAGCAACATTGGTCAGAAAACGGCTTTCATGGTATGTTTTCTCCTAATTTTAGAAAAAGGAATTCATCCTATGAATAATAAGCTTCTTGCTGGGGGCGCAATTGCCATTGTTGCAGGTGCGTTGTTGTACTCACAAAATAAAGCCAGTGTTGATGTAGATTTACCTGAGCTTGCATACGTTCCTGCCGATACGGCAGTTTTTTATGGTCAACTTAAACCGTTTCCGTACAGCAAATACTTTGCGCTTATGCCAGATGCAATGAAAGGCACGAGCGATTTAACGCCCATCATTGCTGAGCTTAAAACAGTTGATGATAAGAATGCCCTATTCCTTGCATCACTGATGGAAAAATACCAGCAATCATTGAGCTCTTACGATGCCTTCAAATCGATATGGGGCTTTGGTGATAACTACAAAGGCATGATGTACGCGCAAGGTTTAATGCCGATTGTGCGTTTTCAGGTCGCTGATCAAAGCAGCATTATCAAAAGCATTAAACAATCTGCTGATGAAGCCGGTATTGCTTATACTACAGAAAGCCTTGAAGGTGTAAGTTACACGCGCTTTGCCATTGAGCTTGAAGGCTTAGATAACTTCAACCTAATTGCATCAACTCACAATAATTGGGCTACCTTAACGCTGACCACTGCTCTTTCTAATGACCAAGACTTACGTATAGCCCTTGGCGTAGAAAAACCGGCTCAATCACTGGCTGAAACTAAAAAACTACCTGAGCTTATTAAAACTTTTTCGCTTGATGGTAACTCGGTTGGCTTTGTTGATCATCAACGTATCGCCAATGCTGTAACAGGCAAAGAAGACTCTCGCTTACACCAAATGCTCAAAGAACTACTTGATAAAGCCCAGCAAGCGAATGCGTTAGCAATGATTTCAACACCTGAGTGTCAAGATGATATTGCTGCCATTGCCGCTAAATGGCCTGCAACAGTATCAGGCACAACAAAAACCCGTATTACCGCCGACTACGCCGACTTTGACGTAAAAGCGGTACTGCAAAGCACAGATCAAGACTTACTAAATACCCTACAAGCTGTGCGTGGTTTTGTACCAAAACATACCACCGGGCTTGACGGGCAAATGATGAGTGTTGCCTATGGTATTGATGTTGCAAAAGTCCTGCCACTTGCCAACACACTAACCGGTGCAATTAAGTCAGCTGAGTTTAACTGTGGCCCAATTGTCGCACTACAAAATGAAATGCAAGAAGTAAGCACTGCTGGCCTTGCTATGATGTCGGGCTTTGCTAATGGCGTACAAGGTATGAGTGTGAGCGTTCAAGACGCTGCATTTACTATCGATGACTACAACGGCCCACAAATAGACAAGCTTGATGCCATCGTTACCCTATCGGCGACTGATGCCCATGGCTTGTATTCAATTGCGCAAGGTTTTGTACCGCCGCTTGCTAACATAAAACTACCAGCCAATGGTGATGCAGTACTGATCAATGAATACATTCCATCGCCTGTGCCACTTAACTTTGATATAAAAATGGCACTTAAAGGCAATCATATTGTGATTTTCACGGGTGATAAGTCAGCACAAATCGCCGAAACCTTAGAGTCGCAAAGTGTCACTAAAAATGGCTTTGTGAACATGGCATTCGACGTACAAAAAATCTTATTACCTTTACTTGATACAATTGCATCAACGGGTCAATTAAGTGATGAAGAAATGGCTGAGCTTGACTCCCTTCGCGACCAACCTGTCGGTGTTTATTTTGCCACAGACATTACCGATAACGGCATCGGCCTTGAGAGTAACGTACAAATTACTAAAAAGTAATTTTGAGTTTGAATCTAAAAAGAGCGCTATTTAGCGCTCTTTTTTTGTTGCCATTTAAGTGAGTTGTTGGTGTCTCGACTATTACAGATGGTGTCGTTAGAACTCTCAATACCACCGAGTTTGGCAAGTCGGTCGTACAGTACAACATTGCAGGTTGCAGCTAGGTTCATACAGCCTATGGTTGGTACATAAACCACTTCATCACACCATTTCAGCACGTCTTTACTCACCGAGCCATCTTCAGGGCCAAACACATAAAATGCGTTTTCAGGGTGCTTAAATTCGGGCAGCGGCGTTGCACCTTCAACAAGCTCAATCACCACAGTTGTGGCACCTTCAGGCTTTGCTTGCTCTAGGCTTTCGACTTGCGTAAGTGGGATATGCTCAAGCACATTTTTGGTATCGGTGTGATACTTATTAGCGCGTAAATAGCGGCTACCAGTAAAAAACACCTGCTTGGCGTTGTAACAACCCGCGGCACGTAATACGCCACCCACATTGGTTGGGCTTTTTGGGTTTAACAGACCAATGCTTGCTTTAAGGGCGCTCATTAATCAATGTCTCTGGTTGGCCATTCGGCCACGTAAAGGTCAAAGTCATCTAGGTCAACATCACAGTCTTTCACTGTTTTGTCACGCACAGAAATACCCAGCTGATGCATCATGTCTTTACTGCCACCGTTCAGTAGCGGGTGCCAAGACGCAAGGCCACGGCCTTCGTAAAGGCGACGGTAGCTACAGCTTTGCGGCATAAAAAAGATATCTTTAAGGTTTTCTTTAGTGAGCTTTACACATGAAGGCACCAAAGTTTGGCGGTTCGCATATTCGCTACACCCACAGGTGTCGTTGTCTAGGTATTGGCAAACGATATTAGTGAAAATGAGTTCTTCACCCTCGCGAAGTTGATCCGTTGCGGTAAATTCATCTTCGTCTTCGCTGTCGATAAACGTGTTTAAACAACATTTACCACAGCCGTCACAAATGGCTTCCCATTCGGGTTGTGACATTTGCTCAAGCGAGCGCTTAAGCCAAAATTGATCTTCTAACATGGTATTACTCAAAGCCCCTAAACAGCGCGCATTCTAGCGTAAAGCCAGCATGCGCGCAAAGGTGCTATTTTTGCTCGTTAACCCAACGCTTAATTTTCTCTTCAAGAATCGGCATCGGTAATGCGCCATCAATTAGCACTTGCGTATGGAAAGCTTTAATATCGAACTTATCGCCTAACTCTTTGCTCGCGTAGTCACGTAGTTCTTGAATTTTGAACTGACCTAACTTGTACGACAGCGCTTGGCCCGGCCATGCAATATAACGCTCAACTTCGGCAATAATGTCACTTTCGGCCATTGATGAGTTAGCCAACATGTAATCAATACCTTGTTGACGTGTCCAACCTTTTGCGTGGAAACCAGTATCAAGTACTAAGCGCATTGCACGTAATTGCTCATCTGATAAACGGCCGTACCACATGTAAGGGTCGGTAAATAAGCCAAGCTCTTTTCCTAAGCTTTCTGCATACAATGCCCAACCTTCTGCAAATACCGTGTAGCCACCAAATTTACGGAATAGTGGTAATCCTTCAATTTCTTGTTGCAAGGCAATTTGAAAGTGGTGACCCGGTGCCGCTTCGTGAATAGACAAGGTTTCAAGTAAAAACTTAGGCTGTGCTTTTAGATTAAAGGTATTGATATAGAAAATACCTGGGCGTGAGCCATCTGGTGCTGGCGACTGATAAGATGCACCTGCAGCTGATTCAGCGCGAAAATCTTCAACTGCTTTTACAACGTATGGCGCTTTTGGCGCAATATCGAACATTTGCGGTAGCTTAGCATCAATCTTTTCTTTTACTGCTTCGTACGCAGCAATTAGCTCTTCTGGCGTATCGTAGTAAAACTCATCTGAGGTTCTAAGGTGTTCAAAAAACGCTTTTAAATCGCCTTCAAAACCAACAGTCTCTTTGACTTTTTTCATCTCAGATAAAATGCGCGATACTTCGTTTAAACCAATGTCATGAATTTCATCGGCGTTTAGGCTAAGCGTTGTATGCTGTTTAATTTGATACTCATACCATGCTTTACCATTTGGTAGGTCGCTGTAACCAATGCTTTCACGGGCATTTGGAATGTATTCATTCGCTAAAAAGTCAGCCATTTTTTGATACGCAGGCACTAAACGTTCGCTGATCATCGCCGTGTACGCGCTTGTTAGCTGTGCTTTTTGCTCGTCGCTGAAAGATTCAGGTAACTGAGCAATTGGCCCCCAGAATAATGACTCTTCTGGTTTTTCTACAATATGAGTTTGAAATTGCGGTAATAGTTTTTCAGCAAGCGGTTTAGGAAGAACCACTTTGTCTTTCATGCCTTGGCGCATTGATTGCTCAACACTGTCTAACCACGCGATAAAACCGTCAGCACGTTTTTCAAATGCTTGATAATCTTCAACCGTGTTAAAAGGCTGTGCACTTTGCCCAGAGCCTAACGCAGCAAAGGTATTGTGCGCCCCGCCCATTTGGTTAATTGGCATTAAGTAACTTGGAAATTGAGCACCTTCAATCGCAAGGTCTAAATCGCGCGCTAGAATTTCGTAGCTCAATAATGACTGACCCTTTAATTGCGCTTTGTCGATATTTGCTAATTTATTTTGGTATTCTTTAACAAAATTAAGCCGCTCGTCGCGGTTGGCTTTACTAATGGGTGCAATAAATTGATCGTTAAATTCGCTACGGCCAATGTAAGTGCCGCTAACAGGGCTAAATTTTAAACCTGCTTCAAAGTAATCTGCTAGTAATAAATCAAGTTGCTCTGTGGCTGACGTTGCGCTTGGTGCTTGTTTGCTTACTGCCTGCGTTGTTTTTTCGTTGCTTGGCGTTGATTCATTACAACCAAGTAATGCAAACATCACTGCCGAACTAAGTAGTGCTAGTTTTACGTTTTTCATTCTTTCCCTGCCCTTATATTAAGTACGCGTAAATTATGAGGGTTTAGTTCCCTATTTAGCAAGTATCGCTGCAACTTATCGCAGTTTATTTACACTTTGTAAGCTGATTGCTAGAGTGGCGGCTCGACTTACCAATTTTGAATAAAAATGAAAAAGACAGCTCTTGCTATTAGCTTAGGCCTAGCTTGCCTAACACCTTTAAATACCTATGCAACCACCTACTTATCGGCAAAAGCCATGGTAGATGTAAATTCAGGTAAACTGATTAAATCACCACTTATTAGTATAGATAATGGTCAAATTACAGCTGTGCAAAGCAATAAACAGCCAAACTTAAAAGACGGCGATAAGCACATTCAATTACCAGAACTGACTTTGCTGCCGGGTTTAATGGATATGCATGTGCATTTAACGAGCGATCCTACCGTGCCGCGCAGTGAGCGAATTGGTCAATCGATTCCGCGTAAAGCAATTAAAGCTGCACACTTTGCCGAAAAAACACTGTATGCAGGTTTTACAACGCTGCGTAACTTAGGCGCAGAAGGCTACAGCGTGATTGCTGTACGCGATGGCATTAATGCAGGCGATATTGTTGGCCCGCGTATTTGGGCGGCTGGCCCGTCTTTAGGTGTTACTGGCGGTCACTGTGATAACAACCGTTTACCACCAGAAATGAAATACACCGCCGAAGGTGTTGCTGATGGCCCATGGGCAGTGCGCGCTAAAGTACGGGAAAACATTAAGTACGGTGCCAATGCTATTAAGTTTTGCGCTACAGGCGGGGTATTTTCAAAAGGCACAAAAGTCGGTATTCAACAATATAGCCAAGATGAAATGAACGCCATTGTTGACGAAGCTCATTTACGTGGCCTAACCGTTGCAGCCCATGCGCACGGTACCAGTGGTATTAAAGCGGCCATTGTTGCCGGTGTAGACAGTGTTGAGCACGTTAGCTTTGTTGATGACGAAGCCATTAAACTTGCGAAAAAACACGGCACTTGGTTTTCAATGGATATTTACAACACTGAGTACACCCTTGCCTTTGGTGAACAAAATGGGGTTGCAGAAGAAAACCTCAATAAAGAACGCCAAGTATCTAAAAAGCAACGTGATAGCTTTAGCCGCGCAGTAAAAGCAGGTGTAAACATGGTATTTGGTACCGATGCAGCGATTTACCCTCATGGCGATAACGCAAAGCAGTTTTCGCGTATGGTTGAATTTGGTATGACACCGCTGCAAGCATTGCAGTCTGCCACCATCAATAGTGCCAAACTACTTAAAGCTGATAATCAACTTGGGCAAATCAAAAACGGTTTCTTAGCCGATATTATCGCCGTTAAAGGCAACCCGCTTGAAAACATTGCAGTACTTGAAGATGTACAATTTGTAATGAAAGACGGTAAAGTTTTTAAATAAGCCACAATGTTGGCTTTGCACTTGCAAAGCCAACCACACCTCATGTAACCATTTTGAAAACAAATTTACCAACAAAAAACACACCCGTTAAAAAAATGTATCTAGGTTAAAAAAATACTCATAATGGTTAAATAAAACTTGAAATGAAAATGTCTCGCATTATCATTGCCGAAAAATTTCGACAATTACCTATAATCATGACATATAAATATTCAATTTTAGCCCTAGCCTGCTTAAGCGCATTCAATGCAAACGCCAACGATTTAGACTCAGTTGAACGTATTACCGTTTACGACAAACAAAACCGTGTGGTACTTGAATCTGGCCTTGCCACAAAGTCAAATATGACCCTAATGGAAACACCTGCACCTGTTGTAGTTGTTGATCAAGAGCTTATCAACTCGCAAGGCGCAACTAACTTACAAGACTTAGTGCGTAACATCAGTGGTGTAACCCAAGCCGGTAACAACTACGGTATTGGTGATAACTTAGTGATCCGCGGTTTAGGCGCTAACTATACTTACGATGGCATGTATGGCGGTGCAGGCCTAGGTAACACCTTTAACCCTACACGCTCAATGACCAATGTTGAATCTGTAGAAGTACTTAAAGGCCCTGCAACAGGTTTATATGGTATGGGTAGCGCAGGTGGTGTTATCAACCTAATCGAGAAGAAACCACAATTTACTGAAAAACACACGGTAAATGCAGAACTTGGTCAATGGGATAGCTACTCATTAGGCTTTGATAGCACAGCAGCATTAACCGACAACCTTGCTTATCGCGTTAACGCAAAAACCGCTCGCAGCGATGGCTACCGCGACTTAAAAGACGACCGTGATGAAATTTATGGCGCGTTAAAATACGTATTAAGCGACAAACAAGACATCATGATTTCTGCCGCTTATATTAAAGATGCCATTGCCGTTGACTCAATTGGCCACCCTATTCGTATTTTTAACAGCGACTCAGTGAATGGCAAAACCGCAGGTGAAGTAACCGCCGCCGATTTAATTAACGACGCAACTGCACAAGGCCTGCAACTAACCGAACAGCAACGCCAACAATTAGCTGACTCACTGGCAGCAAATGATGGCCTAACACCTTACACTTTTGGTCATAACGGTATCATCTCGCCAATGGCGAATGACAACGAAGGCGAAGAGCTGCGCTTTAAGTTAACCCATAACTACTTTATTACTGATAATTTATTTTTAAATCAGCAACTTCAATACCGTAATTACGAATCGAGCTTTGCCCGCCAAACGGGTGCTTATAACTATGTTTATTGGAACCGTAATGGCGTGATCAATGCCGACCCGCGCGCTCCTTTAGTGGTTGATGACGTACTTTACCCATTTGCAGCGCGTCGCCAAGAATACCGCCAAGTAGAGGCTGACGAAAAATCATGGCAATACTTTGCTGACTTACGTTATGACTTTAGCTTTGCCGGAATCGATAACGAACTACTTGTAAACGCCAACTACGAAGACCGCGATATTCGTTTTAAACAATACTCAATTTACGATGCCGACAAGGTCATTAAAAACAAAGATGGAGAGGTTATTTACCAAGGTCAATTACCTTACATTTTTGATATTCGTAACCCGAACTGGGGCGAAGGCAGCTTTTACGACTACGATCCGCTAAAAACCAGCGATTACAACAAAAAGGTTCAAGCTTGGGGTGTGGGTATTCAACATGTTGCCTATATTCACGACACTTTCACTACCCGTGTAGGCGTTGCCTTTAACCGTATTAAACAAAGCTACGAACACTTTGGTGTTGATGCGCGCTACCGTGCTAGTGCCGCCGAGCCAACGCCAGAAGCAGATACATCAGACAGCGGTATGACCTATAACCTAGGTGCAACTTATAAACTTAGCGATGATATTTCGTTCTTTGTAAACCACTCTAAAGGCCGCACAGCCTACAGCGTACTTGGTAGTGTATCGGGTAACGAAGCAGACCGCGATGACGCCGAGTCAGTCAGTAACGACATTGGTATGCGTGTAAAAGCCTTTGACGATCAACTACTGGCATCACTTGTGGTATTTGATAGTGCCCGTACCAACCTTGAGTATGCCAACCCAGAGTACGAAGCCGGTGTATCTGATGCCTCAGTACCAAAAAGCTTTTACGATGGTGAAGAGCAAACCAAAGGTGTTGAGCTTGATTTAAATGCCGATTTAAACGAGCAGTGGAAACTTAACGTAAACGCGGTGTATCAAGACGCGCGCGATAAGCAAAATCCAAATTCATCAAGCTTTGATTCTCGCCAAAAAGGTGTGCCTTATGTAACAGCAAGCAGCTGGTTAAGCTATGACGCTAAATGGTTTGATTTAGCCGAGCCACTGACAATTAGCGCAGGCGTACAATATGTTGATGACCGCAGCACAAACTCAACCTCGTTTGGTATACCTGATGGCTACGTACCGAGCTACACGGTTTACGACGCCGCCATTCAATACCAAACAGATGATTGGAAACTACAGTTAAACCTAAATAACTTGTTTAACAAAACCTATTACTCAAAAGCAATGTTCTTAGGCGGAATGCCAGGTGAAGAGCGTAATGCTAAATTAACCTTTAGCTACACACTTTAATTGTGAAATAGATAGCAAAAAGTGCGGCTTAGTTAAGCCGCGCTTTTTTGTTTTAGAGCAACGCCCCATTTAAAAATGAATGCGCTTCTTCTACTAATTGGTTTCGTGAATTGGATGTGCCACGTTTAAAATTGCACCGCAAAATTCTATTTGCTATTTTACACGCTCATAAATGGATGATTTAAAGATTTAAGGATGAACCCACTACAACAATACCCTATACCAGATAGACCAAGTAACCCAACCCCTTTAGAAATGGCTATTTATAATTATGAATTACTAGCCAAAAAACACTACGACGATAAACGCCGTAAATCTGCTGCGTCTAAAGAAAAGCTTCAAAGAGATTACGAACACTTACAAAAAGAACGCACACGTTTAGAGTATTTGCTTATCGCACAACAAAGTTTAGAGTCTTACCAAGCTAAAAGTGAAAATTAAAAATCATATGATGCCAGCCAACGTTATGTTACCCAAAAATGTTAAGTGGGATGGCAAAACATGAAGCTGTTTTCATTAAAGCCTGTAACTAATTCTTACGACATGGTTGAGTGGGATATACTTTCATTCGCAGATAAAATACAACCTGAGTTGCCATCTCATCAAGATGCTTGCATGTTCCTTCTAGATATACATATGAATAATGACTCTTTATTGGAGTATTGGCCTGTAGGGTATGAGTTATCTTTTTTACCTGAGTACTTAGAAGATAACCATGATATCAGTATCATGGATGGGTTTATTGCTCTTCGAATAAATGCATATGAAGTTTTAAAAGACTTGTTAACCCCTTTAGGGGAGTTCATTGAAACAAAGGCTGATGGTGAACCTATTGTAATTTTTAACTTGCGTACATTTGGACAAGAAGATGAAGCTAAATGTGAGCGTGAATATTTAGATGGTTACCCGCTAGATTATACCAAGATTGCTTTTGTTAATGACGATGTAAAAAATAAGCCTGTCTTTAAAAGCAAGTTTACCGGTGGTTCTCGTTTGTATTGTACAGATGAGTTTAAATCTGCTGTAGAAGCTAATAATTTGACTGGTGTCTTTATTGACGAGGATCTTAATAATATTTTTTCTAGTTAAGTAATGGTCTTAGGCGGTATGCCAGGTGAAGAGCGTAATGCTAAATTAACATTTAGCTACACACTTAAATTGTGAATAAAGAGCAAAAAGCGCGGCTTAGTAAGGTCGCGCTTTTGTTTAGTGAGAGCAAGTTTGAGTAGTAGATTATTGTTGGACAAAAACGAGTTTCGTAAATCAGAATATTAGTACTTTGTGAATTACTTGAGGTATGGGAAAGTCGCTTAACTCGGTGTCCAAAAATAATGGTGCAGATAACTATCACTAAAGCTAAAGCGAGTAGCCTGGACTATTGAGTTTGTTAACTTTCGTTCAAGCCCTGTTCAAACCGATCCTTAATTTTCGAAACATCCACTTCTTTTAGCTCAACTCCCTCAACACCTGGCATCTTATCACCTTTATAATTTATGTTCCCGTATGGGAAGACATGAGGGTTCTCTTCATTAATTTCTTCCAGCATACAATCTAGAACAAGTCTAGATTTCGAAGTTGGCTTAGCTCTAAAGCTATTGCCATCAATGCTTGGTAACATTTTTAACTGCTGTGCAAAAACATTATTGCTATTATTCAAAAAGCGATTATTAGCGAAAATATATGATTGATTGGCTAAAAAGCCTCGACCAATAAAAATTACAAATCCGATATTTCTGTAATCTTTATGAAAATTAAATCTAGTAACACGATTTAAACCTTTATGTTCAATGTCGTGATATTGACAGTACCCATCGGAAAGTAAATGACATAACTCCAACACAGTTATGCTCAATTGATGGGAATCTAAACAGTTGGCATGCTTCACTTTGTCTTCTGACTCGAGGCAGTAAATCAAGCCTGTATTGAATGATTTTAAGCCTTTTTTATCTCTGTTATTGGCATATTTCCTATTGATCTCATTCAGCTTATTTGTTACACCTTCAATGAGAGGGGTAAGTTGTTTAGATAGTTCAATACTTACAACTTTTCCTATGGACTTATTTGCAAACGCATCTGCTTTTGATCGCTCGATCTCTTCAGAAATCGCTATATCAACCCTTGTTAGTAACCCACCTTTAGGGCCATTAACATCAACAAAACAAATCTCTTTGAGGCTATCTTCTTCTGGGTTCGAGCTAACAATAAAATCTGGGGTCCAGTAATCTCGACTCATAGACTTTAAACGCTCCATGCAATTAAAACTACTTGTGTGCCCTTTTTGAACTTGACCATCAAATTTCTCAATGTGATTCGTTGGTAACTTTAATTTCTTTATAAGGTAATTGTAAGAAAAATCTTCACTATTCATGACTTTGCGCCTTTTTTAAGATAATTATGCGTTGTAATCAACAAATTAATTTTAGTAAAAGCATTGCCCTATTTTTGTAATAGAATGTGACCATTGCTAATAAGTTTTGGTATGGCAAATTAACGCCAATTAGGTGTGAGTCACTTGTCACCACAACAAGAAAAGGGACAATAACAATTTACAGTTCCCTGCTTTTAGCACCTGAAAAACTGTCAGATTCAATTGATTACTCAACAAACCTGACAGCGTTAACTGACTCAGCTTAAAGCGTCATCACGATTCGGCCTGTGATATCGCCTTTTAACATGTCGTCAAAAATATCGTTGATATCTTCTAGGCGTTTTTCTTCAATAATGGCTGTAACTTTACCTTTGGCTGCAAAGTCGAGGCATTCTTGTAAGTCTTTACGGGTACCAACGATTGAGCCTACAACAGACACACCATTTAATACGGTGTCGAAAATTGGCAATGGCATATCTTCGGGTGGTAAACCTACAAGCACGCATTTACCGCCACGGCGCACGCTTTTATAAGCTTGCTCAAAACCTGGTTTTGATACGGCCGTACACACAACGCCATGTGCCCCGCCTACTTGTTCAAAAATGGTTTCTGAAGGCACTTGCTTCATAAAATCTATGGTGATGTCTGCGCCAAGCTCTTTGGCCAGTGCCAATTTGCTCTCGCCGGTATCAACGGCAATTACATTAAAGCCCATTGCTTTTGCGTACTGCACTGCTAAATGGCCTAGGCCGCCAACACCAACAATTGCAACCCAATCACCCGCTTTGGCATCAGTCACTTTAAGCGCTTTATAGGTTGTAACCCCCGCACAAAATAGTGGTGCGGCTTCTGAAAAACCTAATCCTTCAGGAATTTTAACCACGTAATCACCATGGGCTACACAGTACTCGGCGTAACCACCATCGACTGAATAACCTGTGTTGTGCTGCTCAAGGCATAAAGTTTCTTTACCTTCTAAACAAAACTCACAATGACCACAGGCGCTGTATAACCAAGGAACACCAACACGATCTCCCACTGATAAGTGTTTAATGTTTGCGCCTACTTTTTCGATAGTACCTACCCCTTCATGGCCCGGTACTAATGGCATTTTAGGTTTGACTGGCCAATCTCCATGACAAGCATGTAAATCTGTGTGACACACTCCACACGCGGCAATTTTAACTAGCACATCGTTAATTCCCACCTCAGGGCATGGGATATCTTCGATTGTTAATTTACCTTTGTACTCTTTATTTACTGCAGCTTTCATAACGTTCCTCCATGGTATTATTGGATTTCAGCCTATACGATAAACTTATTAACTGTCACTATTATTGATCCACATCAAATAGCTAATCACTGCGGCATTTAATTAAACTACACTTTAAATTCAATAACTTAAAACTAAATAATGGCGTATCTACACTTTAGTAGTAGCAGATTGCATAGTGGCTATTTCTTTTAGTTATACCCCGAGCGTGCTAGCATTTAATTTCTGAAATTTTTGAATACTAAAAATTATGAGCCTATCTGAAAAAAACTTAGCTTTTGTTATGCACTGCGGTGAAATGGGTAGCCGTTGGGGCTTTAACCGCACCATTGGTCAAATGTGTGGATTATTAACCATTACTAAAGAGCCAATGACCGCCAATGAAATTGCCGATACCTTAAGTATCTCGCGCGGAAACGTCAGTATGGGTATTAAAGAGCTACAGTCTTGGCGCTTAATTAAAGTGCATCATATTCCGGGTGACCGTAAAGAATACTACGGCCCTGCTGGCAGCATTTGGGATATGGCCAACCGCGTATTCGAAGAGCGTAAAAAGCGCGAGATAGACCCTACCCTTAGCCTGCTTCGCGATAACATTTTAGAAGAAGCCCACAATGATGATGAACGCTTTGCTCAGCAGCAAATGCAAGAAATTCACGACCTACTTGAAACCGTAACCAAATGGTCAGCAGAGCTACAACGCTTAAGCCCTGAACAACTTCAAAGCCTAATGAAACTAGGCTCTGGCATTGGCAAGGTGCTTGATTTTAAAGATAAGATTTTGAAAAAACCGGGGAAAGGGGAATAAGTTAGCGAGTTGCTAGGGGAAAGTTTGTAGGAGGCGTTTCAACGCCGAACATCTAAACTTCACGGCTGAAGCCGTTCCTACGGGACTCACCGTAGGCGTGAAACTTGTTTCGCGCGCTCTCTTGTAGGCCGTGCTTTAGCGCGTTTTGAATGGATAGTCATAACTACTCTTGCCTTTGCTATACTAATAATTAAGCGTTTATTTACGTTCTGACTTAAATGGATATTAAGCTATGTATAAAGAGACAGAAATAAATTACTCGTTAATTATTATTTTATTAGTAATTAGTGCCTTTATAATTTTCTCGCCTGAACTGGCTGACCTCAAAATAATTATATTATCGATAAACCTGCTTGTTACTTTGCTGTTCTTTTCACTAACAATAGTCATCGATGAGCAAAAGCTACGTTGGTATTTTGGGTTTGGGATTATTAGCAAAGATGTTGAATTATCTCAGATTGTAGAAAACTCAGCTTACAAAACAAAGTGGTATCAAGGAATTGGCATTCGTATGCTAAGTGATGGCTGGTTATACAATGCGTCAGTTGGTCAAGCTATTAAAATAACTTTAGCTGACAGAAAAAACATATACCTTGGCTGTAAAAACGTTGATGCACTGCAACAAGCACTCAAGGTAAAGGTTTAAAAATTGTATCGAAGGGAAAGTTACAGGAGTAAAGTTAGCAAGTATAGATTAATAATTTTGTATTTTTCCTCTTAAGCGCAGCGTCTCTTGGCCTCTTTGTGAGTAATTCACTTAGAGATCTTTTGCAGTAGTAATATTTAACATAAAAAGCGCGAGATAAACTCGCGCTTTATGCAAATCCCCTAGTACCTAGTTACCTAGGCTCTAGTATCTAATTACTTAATCGCTGGGTAACCGATGCGATCTGATAAGTAACCAACACTGGTTGCAAAGTAATACGAGCGATTCCAGTGCATAAGTGCTTTGTAGTTATCGTAGGCTAGATACATACGACCGTTTACGTCATCTGGCATTACCATTGCGGCGGTAACATCAACGTTTGGTAGGTCGCTACCATCCATTTTACGAACACCTATTGCTTGCCAATCAGCAAGGCTGCGCTCTGAATCTTTCCAATACTCTAACCATTGGCTGCGCGTTTTAGTGCCACGCTTAAGAATATTTGAGTTATCAAAGCCTTCAGGTAGTTTAACTTGGCGACCCCAGGTTAAATCATCGTTCCAACCTGCTTGCTTAAGGTAGTTAGCAATTGAAGCGAATGCATCTTCTTCTGTAGTCCAAATGTCTTTGCGACCATCACCGTTGTAATCAACAGCGTAAGCGTTAAATGAGGTTGGCATAAACTGCGTTTGCCCCATTGCGCCAGCCCATGAGCCTTTGAACTTATCAAGGGTAATATGACCCTCTTTTAAGATATCAAGTGCTGCCCAAAGTTGGTTTTTGTACATGGTTTCGCGGCGACCATCAAAAGCAAGTGTAACTAATGATGCAATGACACTGTGACCACCTTGGATTTTACCAAAGTTACTTTCAAGGCCCCAAAGTGCAACAATAAAGCGTGCTTGAACGCCGTATTCTTTAGCGACTTTTTCCAGAACCTCTTGATTTTCTTTGTATAGCTTACGCGCGCGGTCAATTTTCCATTGCGGCACACGTTTTGGTAAATAAGTTTCGAGGGTTTCTTTTACTTCAGGCTGATTTTTATCAGCTGAGATCACTTTCTTTTTGAATTTAGCTGTTGCAAGTGCTTGATCAACTAAGGCTTCATCATAGCCTTTTTCAAGTGCTTCTTTTTTTAATGCTGCAACGTAAACGTCAAAATCAGCTTGTGTCTTTTGTTCTGCCAATACTGAAGTACTTAGTGAAGCACTGAGTAAAATGACGGCAAGTTTTTTAATCACTCTCAACTCCCTTGTCTTTTTTAAATTGGGTTAACAAATTTTCTTCCGGCGGAGGTAATTGCAAGTAGAACCCTTGGTCAATTAACGCTTGCTTAACCGCGTCTAAGTCTGCCACACCTAACTTTTCACGGCTTGCTAGATTAATCATCATCACGTACTTAGGTTGACCAAACGTTTCTAGTAATGGTTCAGGTACGCGTGAGAAATCATCTCTTTTTTCTACAAAAAGGTATGTATCCGCTTTTTTAATACTTTTATACACCGCAGTTAGCATTATGGCCCTATAATATCTTGCTTAACGAAGGCGCACACTATAACATGAGTGATATAATAAGTTAGAAAAAATAGATTAGATTTTTAATGTATATCCCTTGTTCAGCCTGTGTTTATACTTAAATAATGCTAATCCAGACAATTCAATTGAGCGTGTATGTCGGAACAAATTTTTGAATTAAAAGGGAACCTTTTTACGTTATCTGTTTTACATTTATTTTCAGCAGATACAGTCCTTTTAAGTAAGCAGTTAGATGAGAAAATCGCCCAAGCACCTAAGTTCTTTGCCGGTGCGCCTATCGTAATCAACTTAAGCGACGTACAAGATGAAGCGCTTGATTTCTCTTTCTTAAAATCAATGTTAAGCGGCCTTTCGTTAAACCCTGTTGGGGTTTGTAATGGCTCTCAAGAGCAAAACGAAAGCGCAAAAGCTGCGGGCCTGTCGGTGTTAAATTATTCACAAGACGTTAAGGGTGCAACCGCTAAACAACAAACAAATACATCTATCGTTGAAAAAACCGTTCACCTGCCTGCGCAAGTTATTCATGGCACTGTACGTTCGGGCCAGCAAGTGTATGCAAAAGACCGCGACCTAATCGTAATTGGTGCTGTAAGTCATGGCGCCGAAGTGATTAGCGACGGTAACGTGCACATTTATGGCACCCTTCGCGGCCGTGCAATTGCAGGGGCTAAAGGTTACAACGAAGCAAATATATTTTGCCAAAAATTAGAAGCAGAACTTGTTTCGATTAATGGTAGTTATTGGATCAGCGACTCTCTACAAGGTGAACACTGGGGCAGCGCAGTACAAATCCAACAAAAAAATGATTCATTAGAAATTTCAGCTTTGGTTAAAGGATAAATCTCATGGCAAAAGTGATTGTCGTTACTTCTGGTAAAGGTGGTGTTGGTAAAACCACATCGAGTGCTGCGATTGGCACAGGTTTAGCGCTTAAAGGCTTTAAAACCGTTATTATCGACTTTGATATTGGTCTACGTAATCTTGACCTTATCATGGGTTGTGAACGCCGTGTTGTTTATGATTTCGTAAACGTAATCAATGGCGAAGCTAACCTAAATCAAGCACTTATTAAAGATAAGCGCGTAGATAAGCTACATATTTTACCTGCCTCACAAACCCGTGATAAAGACGCCCTAACCCGTGACGGTGTTGAGCGCGTACTAAACGAGCTGAAAAAAGATTTTGATTACATTGTGTGTGATTCTCCAGCGGGTATCGAAGCTGGTGCAATGATGGCAATGTACTTCGCTGATGAAGCGATTGTAACAACGAACCCAGAAGTATCATCAGTACGTGACTCTGACCGTATTCTTGGCATTTTACACAGCAAATCAAAACGTGCTGAAGAAGGCCTTGAAAGCGTAAAAGAACATCTACTATTAACTCGCTATAATCCTGAGCGTGTTGAAAAAGGCGAAATGCTTTCGGTAGAAGACGTACAAGAAATCTTAGCGATTAAACTACTGGGCGTTATTCCTGAATCACAAGCTGTACTTAGTGCATCGAACTCTGGTCAACCGGTTATCCTTGATGGTGAATCGGATGCAGGCCAAGCATACACAGATGCAATCAATCGTTTATTAGGCGAAACTGTTGATTTTCGTTTCTTAGACGTAGAGAAAAAAGGCTTATTTAAACGGATTTTTGGAGGTTAATGTGTCTTTACTTGACTACTTCCGCTCAGAAAAGAAAAGCAGTGCGTCATTAGCAAAAGAGCGATTGCAGATCATTGTCGCGCACGAACGTTCACAGCGTGGTACACCAGATTACCTACCACAGCTAAAACAAGACATCCTTGATGTTATTCGTAAATACGTGAATGTAAACACTGATGCAGTTCAGGTGCAGTTTGACCAAAACGAAGATGACTTAGCCGTACTTGAGCTAAACGTCACCTTACCTGACGAAGAAAAGAAATAGTCAAAATTGGGCGCTTAGTTTTTTAACAGCGCCCTTTTTTTATTTCTGCCACTGCATATGAAACTCATAGTCGTCTTCGCCTAGAGTTTTAAACCCTGCCCGTTGATATAGCCCATACGCTGGATTCGCTTTTAGCACCGTTAAATTAATCTCTGCTGTTTGTGCTTTTAGTGTATCTAACACCTTAGTGCCTAATCCTTTGCCCTGCTCTTTAGGTGCAATTTGTAGCTGTAATAAACTGATTGCTTGGTCACTCAAGATGAACTTGGCAGCGCCTACACATTGCCCATCATTTAACACTAAATGACTGTGCTCAAAGTGTTCTGCCACTCTTGCTTGATGTTGCTCAAGTGATAAAAATAATCCCTGATTTTCTAAGTGCTCAACCATGGTATTTAATCTTAAGTCGAGTAAATAGGCTTTGTCTTGCTCCGTTGTTTTTACAAATTCAATCATTTTTGTCTTAAAAAAGAAAAAGGTACTTTAATAAAAGTACCTTTTTAGGTTGTAACAAACAACATGCCTATGGTTAAAAGTTATAATTTGCGCCTAAGTAAAAACGGCGGCCCGAATATTGGTTATAGGTAAAGCGATTGCTTTGTTTCCAATATCCTTCTTCTATTTCTTCAGTTAGGTTTACCACTGACGCAGTAAACGAAAGATCCTCTGTTAGGTTATATGAGGCATTTACATCTAGCTGACCATAGTCTTTGGTATACAAGTTGTAGCCTTGGTGAATACCGTTGGCACGGTCATCTTTCCAGTTATATGACGCACGAACACTAAAGTCGTCATTCTCAAAATACACCGACACATTATATTGGTGCTTAGCGGTACCTGGTATTTCGGCCTCTGTTTTTTGTCCGTCTGTCGAGACTTCGCTGGTGCTGGTATCTGTGTAGGTATAGTTAGTTAAAATACCAAAACCATTATCAAACGAGTGCTGGAAGAACAGCTCTAAGCCTTCTGATTTTGCATCACCCCCGCCCACTTTGGTGTTCATTTCGACCTCAATTGGGCCGTTACAACAATCGTGTTCACGCTCTACAATTTCTACGGTCGAGATTGGTAAGTTAGAAATATCTTTAGAGAATAACGTGGCACCTAGTGCAGAACCATCGCCGTAATACCATTCAATACCTAAATCAAATTGGTCAGATAACATAGGTTCAAGGCCTGTGTTTACCGAGGTACCATTACCACGGCCTGTCCATGAATCTGGCGAGTTAATATTAACTGGAGGACCGTAAG
Organism: Pseudoalteromonas sp. PAST1; assembly: GCF_021532515.1. NCBI lineage: Bacteria > Pseudomonadati > Pseudomonadota > Gammaproteobacteria > Alteromonadales > Pseudoalteromonadaceae > Pseudoalteromonas > Pseudoalteromonas sp. PAST1. Next base: position 76,534 of record NZ_JAKGBH010000018.1, read on the forward strand.
ACTCTGCTTGGCTTAAGTCTGAATAGCTCACTCTTGCCATGGTGCGTGCTGCGGCAAAGCGCACCACAAGATCTTCGGTTGCATCCCATGCAAGGTTAAAGCTTGGTAGTACTTCACTGCCATCGCTACTACGCTCGTTTGGATCCGTGTCGTCATCGTCTTGACCTATAACATCATCGTAGGTCAAGGTGCTTAGTTCAGTATTAACATAGCGCACACCAACATTACCGCGGAAATCTTGCCACTCAAAATCAGCTTGTGTATAAACAGACCAAATTTTTTCTTCTAAAGCATAAGTACCCGAAAGCGTTGGCACCACTGTCTGGCTAAAGTTTTCTTTTAAGTAATCATCCAGCGCTCTAAAATCAAACGCTAAAAAGTTAAATGCGCCAGTATCACCTGCACTGTTATCAACCACATGGTCGCTTACCAATGTTGGCGCATCTGGGTGAAAATCTGGATTATGGAACCACTCAGTGCCTGGCAAGTAACCGCGGTAACCGCCGTTATCAGAGATGCCGTCATCCCAACGAAAGTCGTTACGAATGCCTTTAATCTCGTGGTCGCGGTATTTACCACCCACATAAACACGAGTGAAAAAACTGCCATCAAGGTCAAATTTTACATCTGTTTGAAAGTAATCTTCTGAGTCTTCATTTTCAGATGAGTAAGAGTCAAACCAATCATAATACTGGTATGCTTCTTTATCGGTGGCTAAATCAGTCGACACTTCGTAGCTTGGTTTACCGTTTTCAATTGACCATAACCAGCTGTTTACTGAGCCTAAACGCGCATCAATATTGGCGTAGGTTTCTTTTGAGGTGCCGCCTTCAGCTTCAGTATGACCCAGTTTTACTGTAATGCTGTAAGTATCGCCATAATAAGTACCTTCAAAATCATAGGTGTTTGATTTTGACTCGCCAAAACGCTCGCGCCCTGTTAACTGCGGTGATAACAAGCCACGGCGAACAGCCACACCACCATTTACATCGGCATCACCCCAGTTATTATCATTAAGTAACCCATTATCGCCATTACCGTAGGCAACCACGGTATCGCCATCAAGCACAATGCCGTAATACGGATTGTGGTTATCATTCCATTCTGCAAAAGTAATGCTTTGCCCTGTTTGGTCGTAGCCTAACTTGGCACCAAAATAGTTAAAGTTTAAATCAAGTCTGTCACTCGGTGCCCACTGCACAGCGACTTGATAACCATCGCGTGTGCGGTCTTGGTTTGAGTTATTAACACTCATCGCACGAGGTGCCCATACATTGTTGTACACTTCGCCAGTGGCTTGGTCTACCAGCGCTGGACGCTCTGCGCCTTCAACGGTATCTGAGTGAAAACGCCAGTGTGATGCGTTGTTAGTGATAGTTGTTACGGTGCGATCTTGACGAGTAAAACCGGCCAATACACCAAAGTTTTCGTCGTCATTTTTCCATGAATACAGCACGTTAACTTGCGGCTTAGTGTCTTCAGACACATCATCGTAAGTCATCTCGGCACTTAACGCCCCTGAGTTTGCTTCCATCTCAAGCGGTTTACGGGTGTGTAAAATAACCGTACCACCAATGCCGCCTTCATCGATGCGTGCTTCTGCACTTTTGTACACTTCTACACTTTTGATCATGCTTGAAGGCAATAACGTGTAATTAAAACTACGGGTAGGAGTACCAGAACCTGATGAAGCAATATAGTTACCGTTTAATTGGGTGAGAGTCCAATCCGGTGACGTACCACGAATACTCACGCGGCTACCTTCGCCACCATCGCGGTCAATCAAAACGCCCGATACACGTTGCAAAGAATCAGCGACATTTTTATCAGGAAACTTACCAATATCCTCTGCGGTAATTGCATCAACGGTAGCTGTTGAAAGCCGTTTTATTGCTAAGTTTTCTGCAGTTGAAGAACGAATACCTCGTACTTCAATCACTTCTACATCTTCATTTACTTGCTCTGCTGCGTAACTTGTATTGATTGCCGCCAGTAGCGAAATCAAAATTGCATTTCGCTTAAAATGCCTTCCTTGCCCTTTTGTTTTTATTACAGTTTGCTTGCCCATGCCTATCTCCAGTTGTGTGTTCTGCAAGCTTTATGAGGTCTATACATCTCATAAAACATCTTATTGTTGTCGGTTTTTAAACTGATTATCGGTAGTTAACAGCTTGTTAAACTCAAACTCAGAATAGGGTGAGCGGTCAAAAAGTGATAATAAAAATTCGGTGAGAGATATGACAAAATCGGCGTTTGGAATATTTTATATTCATTTTTATAATTTCTGCTTTATAGTTAGGCCTGTCGTTGCAAAGCTAGTTCACTCATCAACACAGACTTAGTTAAAATAGTAACTAATTGATAGTAAACACCAAATTATTTTTCATTACAATTTTAAGTTTACGTTAAATTAATTAACTAATGAGTAGGTGTAATAGATATGGTAAAAACACGTCCATGAACAATGGTAAATTTCTTGAAGTATGCCTCAACGAAGGGTGCTTAAAGCAGCTTGTTAACAACATTTCAATGGCTAGTAACTTAGGTGCAAAACGCTTTGAGCTATGCAGTAATTTACACAAGGGTGGCTTAACACCAAGTGTTAATGCGATTGATTGTGCTGTAAAAAGCCTAACCAATAACGCAGAGTTAGTGGTGATGATACGCCCCAAAGCAAACAACTTTTTCGTTAGTGCTGAGTGTCACCAAGTTATGCAAAAACAAATAACAATGGCCGCTAATGCAGGAGCGCATGGCGTGGTATTTGGTGCAGTAAAACACGGCGAACTTGATTTAGAGGTGACCCGCTCTTTAGTTACCACCGCCAAACAGCATGGCCTGATGGTGACTTTTCACCGTGCATTCGATACCCTTACAAACCCGTTAAGCGCACTTGAGAAACTGATTAGCTTAAAGGTTGACCGCATCTTAACAGCGGGCACGCCATGGCAAAGCGATCAAACTGCATTTGATGGTCTAAATCAGCTCAACACATACTTAGCACACAGCGCTAATCAGATAGAAATTGTTATGGGGGGTGGCGTTACTTTAGAAAACGCGGCAACACTTTGGCAATTAATAAAAAACCATTCAGCAAAGGCGGCTGTGTATGTACACTCATGCGTGCATAACGAAAATGGTGCAATTAATGCTGAGGCTATCAATAAGCTACTTTCAAAGGATTAAGCATGGCAACGTATTTTTTAGGTATTGATGGCGGTGGCAGTAAGTGTAAAGTTCGTTTAGAAAACGAAAACGGCTCATTGCTGAGTGAAGCCATAAGTGGTTCAGCAAATGTGGCCACCAGCTGTCAACAAAGCCAAGAGTCAATACTTCACGCTACTGAACTTGCATTTCTTGAGGCTGGGCTTGCCTTAAGCGAGCTGAAAAACACTTATGTGCATGCCGGACTTGCCGGAGCTAATATCGACTCAGCTTACCAAGCTATGACCAAGTGGCAGCACCCTTTTGCCAAGTTTACCCTGTCAACAGATATGCTGATTGCCTGTAAAGGCGCGCATCAACACCATGATGGCGCAGTGATTATTCTGGGCACGGGCTTTTGTGCGGGTTACCAGCAGCAAAACCAATTTAGCGAATTAGGTGGCTATGGTTTATTACTGAGCGATGGTGCCAGTGGGGGTTGGTTAGGCTTACAACTTTGCCGTAAAGCATTTGCAGTACTTGATGGTGTTGCGCAAAGTTCTGCCGCAATAGATACCCTACTCACTCAGCTTAACTGCAACTCAAGCCAAGCGTTAAGTCAGTGTTTAATATCAGCGCGCCCTGCAGAGCTTGCCAAATTTGCGCCGCTCGTTTTTAGCCATTCTGACGATGCTTTTTGTCAGCAATTAATCAATGAAGCGTGCGCATACATTACCCGCTATATCGCTTACTTTGAAAAACAAGGTATTGAAAAAGTCACCTTGATGGGCGGCATTGCCAGTGCCATCACGCCTTACTTAACTGATGCCAGTAAAGCGCATCTAACCCCCGCCCTTGCCAGTGCAGAGCAAGGGGCTATTTTAATGGCGAGAGAGGCAATTTAATCGCCTAATTGCGAGCGCATTTGTGAGGGAATTTCACCAAACAGACGCCGAAATTGTTTGCTGAAGTAACTTGGCTCAGAAAACCCACACTGGTAGGCCACTTGTGAAATGGGCAGTTGCGTTTCAATTAGCAGCTTACGGGCATTTTCAAGACGCACTTCGTTAATAAATTGATTAGGTGTTTTCGCTAAGTGCTTTTTAAAGCGGCGCTCTAAAGCACTTACCGACAAGTGTGCAAGCTCTGCTAATTCATCAATGCTGATCTGACGATGATAATGCTCGCGAATAAATTTTACCGGCTCTTCAATTGCCCTTACATGAGAAAGCGCTTTTGAGGTTTTTTGTAGATGTCGGGTCACTCCGTAAGTACCAATCACATTGCCATCATGATCTTTTAAAGCATGCTTTGATGTAGAAAACCAACCAAGCTCACCTTGTTGGGTTTGGTTAAGCTCTAAACGGTCAGTCACTATGTAGCCTTCCATCACCCGTTTATCGTCGTTGACGTACTGAAACGCAAGGTGCTTTGGCGAAAAATCAAAGTCTGTTTTTAGCAATATTTGCTCCAGTGTTTTATAACCCTGATGCTCAATAAAATGCTGATTACAATGCAAGATTCTACTATCTGTGTCTTTTACCCAAAAGAGGATATCTGGCAGTAAATCAAATGCAGCAATTAGCTGATTTACGCCAGCTTTTTTTATTATTTCTTGAATATCCATCGCTTAATTTTGTCTCAACAAAGAACAGTCCTATATATTTTAAACGCCGATTTTGTTGCATTGTCAACCGAATTTTTATTAGCGCTTATTGGCTAAGCTTTCCTATTATCAATAACATGATATTAACAGTAGCAAACGCTATTTAAATTAGGAGCGCTTAAGATGAGCAAAGCTAAGATCCGCATGGCAATGGTAGGCGGTGGCGATGGTGCCTTCATTGGCGCTATTCATCGAATTGCAGCGCGATTAGACGGAATGATAGAGCTTGTTGCAGGCGCATTCAGTTCAGACGCAAACAAATGTAAAGCAACCGGTGAATTACTCGGGCTTGATAGCAGCCGCTGCTACGATAGTTACCAGACACTATTTGCCGAAGAAGCAAAATTACCCGCTGATGAGCGTATTGATTTTGTGGCTATTGTTACGCCAAACCACTTACATTTTCCGGTCGCGAAAATGGCGATTGAACATGGTTTTCATGTGCTCTCAGATAAACCTGCAACGCTTACTCTCGCAGAAGCAGAGCAATTACAAAGTATTATTGCAAAACAGCAGGTTTTATATGGCTTAACCCACACTTACACCGGTTACCCTATGGTCAAAGAAGCCAAGCATCGCGTAAAAGCAGGCGAGCTCGGCAGCATACGAAAAGTCATTGTTGAGTACACTCAAGGCTGGTTAGCACACAGCGAAGACGAAGGTTCAAAACAAGCGAGCTGGCGTTTAGACACCAGTAAATCTGGCATTAGTTGTTGTATGGGCGACATTGGCGTGCATGCAGCTAACTTAGCCGAGTATGTTTCTGATCTCGAAATCACCGAGCTTTGCGCCGATTTAAATCATGTGGTTGAAGGCCGAGCCCTTGATGATGATGGCACAGTGCTTCTTAGATTCAATAATGGTTGTAAAGGCGTTTTACTGGCAAGCCAAATTGCTATTGGCGATGAAAACAACTTACGTCTGCGTATTTATGGCGATAAAGCCAGTCTTGAGTGGTCACAACTTGAGCCTAATAGCTTATGGCTACGAGGCCACAATCAAGCCGCAACATTACTTAGAGCTGGCGTGGGTGAATTACACCCTGACACGCAAAATGCCCTGCGCGCTCCTGCCGGTCACCCAGAGGGCTACCTTGAAGCCTTTGCCAATATTTACCGCAATTTTGCAGCACAAATTCATGCATTTAAGCAAGGCGACAACGCAACAAATTCAGCATTTGATGTGCCAGGCATCAATGAGGCTGTGCGTGGTATGGCGTTTATTGAGCATGTTGTTGCTTCATCGAAGCAAGATACTAAATGGCACAAATTACAGATTGGATAAAAAAGAATGAACAAAATAAAAGGGCCAGCAATATTTTTGGCGCAGTTTATTTCAGATCAAGCCCCTTTCAATAGTTTTCGTGGTTTATGTGAGTGGGCAAGCGGTTTAGGTTACAAAGCGATTCAAGTGCCAACCTCAAATCCGACTATTTTTGATTTAGAAAAAGCAGCTCAAAGCCAGCATTACTGCGATGAAGTCACTGGTATTGCCACAGAGTATGGACTTACAATTTCAGAGTTATCAACACATTTGCAAGGCCAGTTAATTGCTGTGCACCCTGCCTACGATGAAATGTTCGATAACTTTGCCGCAGAGCATGTAAAAGGTAACCCTGCAGCGCGAACAAAGTGGGCAACAGAGCAACTGATGATGGCTGCTAAAGCAAGTAAAAACCTTGGCTTAACAACCCATGCGACATTCTCGGGTTCTTTTTTATGGCATACCTTTTACCCGTGGCCACAGCGTCCACAAGGACTTGTTGAACAAGGTTTTAGTGAACTTGCTAAGCGTTGGTTACCTATTTTAGATTGCTTTGACGAGCATGGCGTGGATGTGTGTTATGAATTGCATCCGGGTGAAGACCTACATGATGGTGTGACATTTGAGCGCTTTTTAGCAGCAACCAATAATCACCCACGCGTTAATATTCTTTATGATCCGAGCCATTTTGTATTGCAACAGCTCGACTATTTAGCGTTTATCGATATTTATCATTCGCGCATTAAGGCGTTTCATGTCAAAGATGCCGAATTTATCGCAAATGGCCGCTCAGGTGTTTATGGCGGATTTCAAAACTGGCAAGACCGCCCGGGGCGTTTTCGTTCTTTAGGTGATGGCCAAGTAGATTTTAAGCAAATCTTCAGCAAGTTAACTCAATATGGTTTTGATGGTTGGGCTGTACTTGAATGGGAATGCTGCTTAAAGCACCCAGAAGATGGGGCAAGAGAAGGCGTTGAGTTTATTAAAGCACATTTAATAAACCCAACAGACAAAGCCTTTGACGATTTTGCCAGTGGCGCAACAAACACTGAGCGGAATAATCGAATTTTAGGTTTATAAAACCGACAACAATAGAACACAGGACACACAATATGGACAACAATAATTATAACCGCATTGTCTTTCGGCTTTGCTGTATAGCACTGATTGTGACCTCTATGACCTTTGCCATACGTGCTGGTATTTTAGGGCAACTTGGCAGTGAATTTGGCCTCACCGACACCGAATTAGGTTGGGTTAATGCTATGGCATTTTTAGGCTTTCCGGTCGCGACTATGGTCGGCGGTATTATTTATAATGCCATTGGCGCGAAGAAATTAGTGGCGTTAGCGTTTATCTGTCATTTACTTGGCCTTGTTTTGACCATAACAGCTGATGGTTTTTGGGGCTTACTGATTTCTACCTTTTTAATTGGTTTTGCCAACGGCGCTGTTGAAGCTGGCTGTAACCCGCTGATTGCAGAAATGTACCCTAAAAACACCACCACTATGCTAAACCGTTTTCATGTTTGGTTCCCAGGTGGCATTGTGATTGGCGCACTTGCGTCGAACTTTATGTCGGGAGCGGGTTTAAACTGGCAATGGCAAGTAGCGTTAATTTTAGTTCCTACGGTTATCTATGGCGCTATGCTGATCAAAGCACAATTCCCACGCTTTGATACACGCTCTCACTCTACCAGCAGCAATATTCGCCACTTATTTACGCCGTTATACATCTTTTTAATTGCTTGTATGACGTTTACCGCAACCACTGAATTTGGCACACAACAATGGATTGAGCGTATTTTAGGTTCATCGGGTGCCTCTCCTATGGTGGTATTAGCCTTGATCACTGGCCTAATGGCGGTTGGTCGCTTCTTTGCAGGCCCTATAGTGCATAAGCTCAACCCTACCGGTGTATTACTTGGCTCTGCCATTTGTGCAAGCTTAGGTATCTTTATGATGAGCCAAGCCGAGGGCAGCATGATTTATTTAGCAGCGATATTATTTGCTCTTGGGGTTACCTACTTTTGGCCGACCATGCTTGGCTGCGTTGCTGAATACATTCCAAAGTCAGGGGCGCTGGGTATGTCGTTAATGGGCGGTGCAGGCATGTTTGCTATGAGCATCTGGAACCCTGTAATTGGTAGCTGGATAGATACGGCACGCTCATCGGCACAGGCAAGTGGCGCAAGCGCTGAACAAATTGAAATTTTAGCCGGACAGGCTGTATTACAAAACCTACTGATCTTCCCAATTATTTTAATCGTCGCATTCATTGGGTTGCATTTGGTAATTAATAACAACAAACGCACCGAAAAATGTGCGTCTTAAGCAAGTAAATCGTCGAGGAACACACAATGTTTAAATCTCTTAAAGCACTGACTTTAATGCTCACCGTTAGTAGCTGTGCACTCGCTAATGCGGCTGACAATCAGCTTACACAACAAGAAAAGCAAGCTGGCTGGCAGTTGTTGTTTGACGGCAAAGATATGTCGCAATGGCGTAATTTTAAAAGCGAATCTTTAAATCCTGCATGGGTCGTTGAAGATGGCGCTATGACATTAACCAAAGGTGGTGGCGACCTGCTTACTAAAAAGCAGTACCAAAACTTTGAATTACAGATCGATTGGAAAATCTCTACCAAAGGCAATAGCGGTATTTTTGTATTAGCAGATGAAACCGGACAGATGATTTACTCTCATGCGCCTGAAATTCAAATTATCGATAACGAAGAACACCCAGATACCGAAATTGACTCGCACTTAGCAGGGTCAATTTACGATTTATTTGCAGCCCCAGTTGCGGCTCACAAACCAGCAAATAGCTGGAACCATGTACGCATTAAAATGCAAGACAACCACTTACAAGTTTGGCAAAACGGTATTAGCACCACCAGCATTGTGATTGGCAGTACAACATGGAATACCCTTGTTAAAGGCAGTAAGTTTGCAACCTGGAAAAACTTTGCAAAGGCTGAACAAGGTCATATCGGGCTTCAAGACCATGGTGACAAAGTGTGGTTTAAAAATATAAAAATCAAGGAGCTATAAGATGTCTGATTTTAAACATAAGGTATTAGTTGTTGGCTCAGGTGCTGGCGGTGCAATGGCCGCTTATACGCTAACCAAACTTGGCCACAAAGTGTTATTACTTGAAGCGGGCCGTAATTATGACCCGAAAACAGAAAGCCCGATGTTTCGTCGTAACAGTGAGGCTCCACTTATGGGGGCTGGTAACAAAGACAAAAACTTTGGCTTTTACGATGCAACCGTTGATGGCGGCTGGCAAGTGCCTGATGAGCCATACACCAGCGCCAAAGGAAGCGACTTTTATTGGTGGCGCGCACGTATGTTAGGTGGTCGAACAAATCACTGGGGCCGCTATTCATTACGCTTTAGTGAGCACGATTTTAAAGGCAAAAGCCGAGATGGTCACGGTGCCGACTGGCCATTTGAGTACGCTGATTTAGCACCTTGGTACGATAAAACTGAAGAACTTGTGGGTGTATGTGGCACCAATACAGGCCATGAAGATATGCCAGATTCGTCACCGGGTATTTTACAGCCGCCACCAAAGCCGCGTGTTCCTGAGCTTTTAATTGCCGCTTCGGCAAAGAAAATGGGCATTCAAGCAGTGCCTATGCATCGCGCGGTATTAACTCGCCCTAAAGATGATCGCATGGCGTGTTTTTATGCAACACCTTGTGGCTCTGGTTGTTCAATTGGTGCTGCTTTTCAAACTACGACATCGCTATTACCTATGGCAAAAGCCACTGGTAACTTAAAAGTCATTACCGATGCCATGGTTAAATCAGTCAAAGTTGATGAGCAAGGTAAAGTCACTGGCGTCACCTATGTTGATAAACACATTGTAACCGAACATGCTATTGATGCCGATGTGGTTATCTTAGCCGCCAGCGCCTGTGAATCAGCGCGTATTTTATTAAATTCAAAGAATAAAAAGCACCCTAAAGGCCTTGCTAACTCAAGTGGCCAAGTAGGTCGAAACTTAATGGATTCGACGGGTGCATGGTTAGGTGCGCAAATTCCGGCACTTAAAGGTCGCCCACGTTATAACGAAGATGGACATACCGCTAATCACTTATTTATTCCTTGGTGGGGTCATCAAGCACAAGCTAACAATGAATTAGATTTCCCACGTGGTTATCACTTTGAAATTGGCAGTGGCTTTGGCCAGCCGGGTTCGGGTGTGTCAGGTGATAAACAAGGCTATGGCCCAGCTCTTAAACAGCAAATTCGTGATGCATATGGCTCTTACGTTGGTTTTGCTCTGCGTGGCGAGATGTTACCGAACAAAGATACCTACATGGAAATTGACGAAAACGTTAAAGATAAATGGGGCATTCCGGTATCAAAGTTCCACTTTAAGTGGTCTGACAGAGAATTAAAGCAAATTGAGCATGGTTTAAAAACCGCTAAGCAAATCTTAGAAAATATGGGCGCAACCGTGGGTGAACTCCCGCCTGCTGAAAAAGCAATTTCAAAAGGTGGCGAAATCATTCACGAAGTGGGCACCACACGCATGGGTAGCTCAAAGAAAGACTCGGTCACCAATCAATGGGGGCAAACATGGGATTGTAATAACCTATTTGTAATGGATGCAGGTGTATTTGCTTCTAACCCTCATAAAAACTGTACGCTCACCATCATGACGCTGGCAATGCGTAATTCAACTTGGCTTGCTCAACAAATTGATAACGGGGTACTTTAATAATGCATCATCGTAACGAACACGACACATATAACTATGTTTCTAATATGAGCCGCCGTGAGTCTTTAAAATGGCTTGGGTTATTGGCTGCTGGCTCTGCGGTTAGTTTAACTGCAGGTTGCACAAAAGCACTTGAAGATGACGTTGCTGTCTCTGCAAAAGAGCATTGGCCTGATTTAGATATCAAGCCTGTAACCGCTAAAGGCTATGGTCAAGATCCTAATTTGGTTATGCCACCAGAATCACCTTGGCCACTGACCTTAACAGCAGACGAACTCACGTTAGTAGCGGTTTTAGCTGATTACATTGTGCCGCGCGAAGGTGCTATTCCTTCAGCCAGTGAGCTACAAGTACCGGCTGTTATTAATGAGTGGGTGAGCGCGCCTTATGAAGGTCAACAACGCGATAGAATTAAAATTTTAAATTCATTAGCGTGGCTTAACGATGAAGCACAGCTTCGTTTTAAAAAGCAATTTGTTGCACTTAACGAAAAGCAACACCGCGCGATTTTAGATGATATTACGTTTTTAAACGAGCAAACACCTCTACAATTTCAGCGTATTGGTAAAGCTTTTTTACGCTTTAAAGAGTTAGTGCTTGCTGCCTTTTTCTGTACACCTGAAGGCTGTAAAGACATAGGTTACCTTGGTAATGTGCCTATTGCAGGCGATTACCCTGGCCCTTCTGATGAAGCAAAAGCCCATTTAGATCAGGTTTTAGCTGAGCTTGGTTTAAGCGAGTACGCCTATATCGATTAACTTTCCCCCTTGTGTTATTTGTAACACCGTGCAGGGGGTCAGCCCCCTGCTTTTTTTAGGATTGAAGTATGTTTAAAACCCGCATTTTATTGCTCATTATTAGCCTTGTATTTAGTGGTCAATTATTCGCAAAACTGCCAGTGAGTGTGCAGCTATGGTCAGTCAAAGACACCTTAAAAAATGACTTTCATGGTACGCTTAAGTCTCTTGCCGAAATGGGGTTTGACGGCGTGGAGTTTGCCGGAGACTTTGGCCCATACTCACATAACCCAGCAGCCTTAAAAGCAAAGCTCAGTGAATTAGGCTTAGTTGCCAGTAGTGCCCATATCGGCTTTGATGCACTCAGTGAAAACACTATTGATAGCACCCTGCTGTTTTACAAGACCCTTGGCGTTACTACACTTTATGTACCTTGGGATGAAAGAGCATGGCACCCTGAGGGAGTTAAATCTCTGGTTAAAGAGCTTACTAAAGTCAGTGATTATGCAACCCGCTTTGATATGAAGATCGGTTTTCACAATCATAATAAAGAGTTTAATGCTTTTAATAATGCAACGTTTTGGGATTACATTGCCACTAATACCCCCAAGACCATGCCATTGCAGTTAGATATTGGCTGGGTCAATTACGCTGCTAAAGATCCAATCTACTTTATTAAAAAGTACCCTAACCGCACGCTTGCTACACACATTAAAGTACGTACGATTCAGGGTAGCAACATGAGCCCTATTATCGGCGAAAACAACATTGATTGGCCTGCCATCATCGATACTTTAGAGTCGCACGGCAACACCAAGTGGTTAGTGCTTGAGCAAGAAGAATACCCAAACGGGTTAACCCCACTACAAAGCGTTGCTAAATCAAAACAAAACTTAGATAAGATTTTACTTGGTTTGTAGAGTTATTTTAGGAATGAGCTCGCTTTAACCACGTGAGCTCATGGCTTGAGTTTAATTTAAATAGTCGTTCACTCACAGCTCTATATTAGGGTTCATCTTGCCAGGAGCTATTGCCTATAGAACGCTAGTTTGTTATGGATCAATAAGCTTTATGTACACAACTTGCCTAGGTTCTCCAACCTTAGTGCAATCTTCATCAATTTGATCAGCTAAAGCATCACCGTAGTTATCACGAATATATGACAATACTTCTGTTCGACTAAATGTTGAAGAACCTTTTGACTCACCATAGTACACCTTTCCATAATCAAAATTTACTGCACCATGTTCTTGTAAAAGGGGTTTAATTTGATCTTTAAGTAATTTCTCTTGATAAAGTAGAGCCTTGATTTGACGCTTGATTCCAATTAAATCCTGAGCGAATTGCTCTATTTTATTATCGTTTTCCATAACCTAACCTTTTTATTTTTTAACACTGAAGTTTGAATGATTGTTAGCTTGGCGCGATTACTGAATATATTATTTGTAGCAGAGTCATTAACTAATTTCTAGCCAAAAGAAGTTTACCAAGCGAATATCTAAAATTCAGATAATTACGAACAATTTGATAAATAAAATAAAAAATAAGCAGTATACTTTGATTAAAATTAGATAGATAACGTTCTTTTTTTGCTAACCAAAAATAGACCCGAATTCAGATAATAAGTGCACCACTCATGGTTAAACGGTGAGAAGAGATCAACTGCCTGTTGGTGGTACTCTGTAATCGCCAAAAAACAAGAGTAGATACCATGAGTTACAAGCAGTTGATCGA